>JBBQUI010000059.1:0-15452 GCA_038212575.1 Flavobacteriales bacterium | reverse complement strand
CTTAAACTCCAATTGGATGCCTACTTCGGTGAATGCCATTTTTACAAAATCACGTACCGAAGTGGTTTTTCCTGTGGCAATTACCCAATCCTCGGGTTCATCTGCTTGTAGAATCATCCACATCATTTCAACATAGTCCTTTGCGTGGCCCCAATCCCTTTGGGCATCAAGATTTCCCAAATAGAACTTGTCCTGTAATCCCAAAGCAATTTTTGAAACGGCCCTGGTTATTTTTCGAGTAACAAACGTTTCCCCACGAATAGGCGATTCATGGTTGAAAAGGATACCATTACAGGCAAACATGCCATAGGCTTCTCTATAATTTACGGTAATCCAATATGCATACATCTTGGCCACTGCATAAGGGCTTCGTGGATAAAAGGGTGTGGTTTCTGACTGTGGTACTTCCTGTACTTTACCATATAATTCTGAAGTGGAGGCTTGATAAATTCGCGTTTTCTTTTCCAAACCGAGCAGGCGTACAGCATCTAAAATCCGTAAGGTTCCTATTCCATCTGCGTTTGCAGTATATTCGGGAACCTCAAAAGAAACCTGAACGTGGCTCATTGCGGCCAGATTATATATTTCGTCAGGTTTTATTTCCTGGATAAGGCGTATTAAGTTGGTACTGTCCGTCATATCTCCATAATGGAGAATAAAGTTTCTGTTCTCAATATGGGGGTCTTGATAAAGATGATCTACCCTATCTGTATTTAATAAGGACGAACGTCTTTTAAGTCCGTGGACTATATATCCTTTTTTTATTAAAAGTTCACTTAAATATGCACCGTCCTGTCCAGTGACTCCTGTAATGAATGCTATTTTGTTTTTCAATGTTGTGTTGGTTTTACTAATTCAATAAGAAAATTTTATTGATTATTATTTAAACAAAAATAACCCTTTTGTACCAATAACAGAATTTGTCATAAATATTAAAAATTACTAAGCACATAACATTCATTGTGTTGACCCTATCAATCCGCAAGACGAACATAGGGGATATTGATTTCTATTCTTCCTTTTTTAAGAGTCATAAAGTATGGGAAGAGACCTATCAATTGGGCGGCAAGAACCAAAATAAAAAACTGAATATTAATATCCAAACTGTTGATCAAAAAAGCTATACTTATAATAAGCAAGTTACCAATGACAACCAATAATGTGGCGCGCTTGTGCGAAAAACCCAGTTCCAACAAACGATGGTGTATATGGTTCCTATCTGCGCTGAATGGACTTCGTTTTTGTAAAATTCTTATAATAAAAACCCTTAGGGTGTCTAAGATAGGAAAAAACAAAATGGCCAAAGCCAAAATGGGAGCGTTTGCAACTTCAATATTGGATACCGCTGTTTGTTGATGGGCTAGAAAACCCATTGCTTGGTACGCCAATAAAAAACCAATGAAAAGGGAACCAGAATCCCCCATAAAAAGTTTGTTTTTTTTGGAAAGATTAAACCATAAAAAGCCGATGGTCGCCCCGATTAATATTAAGGAAATCAACAGTAAAAAATATTGCTCGTTCATAAAAAAGAATATAGCAAATGTGGCACTGGCAATAATTGCAATACTTCCTGCCAAGCCGTCAATACCGTCAATAAGGTTAAAGGCATTCACTATGAAAATAAACACTACAGTTGATAGAAGTATAGATATAATATAAGGTAACTCCTCAATTCCAAAAAGTCCGCCAAAACTGTGAATTCTAATATCTGAAAGTAAAACCACTAAGATTGCAGCTATTATCTGGCCAATAAATTTTTTCTTGGGTGACAACCCAATAAGATCGTCCTTTACACCCAGAAAAAAGAGAATAGTAATAGCAGCCAAAAGAATCAATAAATTACCAAATTCTGGTTTAATCAAACCTGATATACTACCGATGATCATTATGGAAATTGAAAATGCTATGAATAGGCCAACTCCTCCCAAAGTGGGAATCTTTTCAATATGTGAACTACGTGATCCGGGCTCATCCATAATGTTTTTGCTGCGAACCAAATGAATAATTGCAGGATACATCATAACAGATAGCCAAAATGCCGTTACCACCGCAAAAAACCCTAAAATATAAGGGTGGGAAAACATGTTGATGAAATAGTCCATAATTTTTAAATATTAAAAGAGTTTTGTTATAATAAATTTTTAAAGATTCATTATTTTAAATAATGTTTAAATACTCACAGAAAATCATTTGTGGGAATTCAAATTCAATCTTTTTAAAAAACTTTCTTTAAGGCCTTATATTTTTTTGAAGTAGGTTTAAGGCACTAATATTTGGGGGGTAGAACAAATTTATAGCATCTTTAAAACCCTCACTTAATTTTTAACAACATTTGGCTCGACTTTTCAGTTTCTGTTAAGAAAATTTTGTTAAGGAAAGCCCAATGGTATAGCGCCAAATGGAAGATTTATCGGTTAACTGGATTCAGTATTTTCATGCGGAAAATCAATACAGTATCCCGATCTAATTTTAATGCTTTTTCCATTGTTACTTTATTGATTGTTATTTTATTGATTGTTACTTAATTGATATTATGAAACACATCAGTTATTGGTTTTTTTCCGCTTCTTCTGATCTCCATCCAGTAAGATTTTCAGCCTTCGAATTCATCATTATAATGTTTGTTTATTATAGCCCAATATGGTTTACTTTAACCATTGTAAAGGTGTGCAGTTTAAAGAGGGAAAGGTGTTACACAAATTGCCTAAAAAGTTACACAATTCGTATATTTTTTGAGTAAGATCGATGAAAACTGGATATGCTGTTTGTGCGATGGCTTCAGCTTGCAGGTAACGGCACCGGGTATCAGTCCATTAATATCAAGTATACCTTTCAAAAAAAGTTGAAATCACTTCATTTTTAAAATTACCTGAAACAAAAAAAGCATCCCGAAGGATGCTTTTGAGAAATAATAAAACCAAATATATTAATTGCCCTGATTTACCGTGGAGTTATTGCCATTACCCACTTGGTTTACGTTGCTCATATGACCGTTACCAACTTGGAACACCCCTAAGGTATTGGAGTTTCCGTTTTGCATAACCATAGAGTTGTTCTGGTTGCCGTTTTGATTAACCTCAGACATGTTCAAATTGCCCACTTGGTTAGTATTGGATTGGTTCTCGTCACCACTTTGTGAAGTATTACTGAAGTTGCTATCTCCGTTTTGGAAAGAAATAGCAGTGTTCAAATTACCTGCCTGGTCAAGTTCACTCGTGTTCAAGTTTCCTATTTGGTTACCTGTTGAGGAATTTTGATCTCCGTTTTGGTCCACATCAAAATCGTTTTCATTACCAGTCTGTTGGTGGGATGTAACGTTGAAGTTTCCGCTTTGTGCCGTGTTGGCTAAGTTACTATTCCCAGTTTGGATTGTCGTACTCATATTATCACTACCACCGTTGGGAAAACCTTGGAAGGTTTTTGAATTGTTAAAATCTCCCACTTGTTCTATGGAACTAATATTTCTATTGTTTCGTTGGGTGATAAAGTTGAAGTTACTATTTCCATTTTGGGAAATATCGCTATCGTTATCATTGCCAAGTTGGGTAAGTATGGAATTATTGTTAATTTCAGTTTGTGCAACCATAGACTCATTACCGTTTCCTGTTTGAGTTACCGAAGAGTGGTTGTCATTTCCCATTTGGTTTTCAGTAGAGGTGTTTGTAGCACCTTTTTGATCTGAAAAAGCATTGTTGCCATCTCCATTTTGGGTTTGGATGATCACGTTATCAAAACTAGTTCCTGCAAAAGTACCATCCTGATCAGCATTCGCATTGTTTAAATCACCGTTTTGGTCTTGGGTCACTGTATTGTTGTCCCCTTGTTGGCGAGATAAACCAATGTTGTCGTTACCTGTTTGTGTCTGTGTGGCCGTTGAGTTTTTAGTAGTAATCAACTGTCGGGCTTCTACTCTGTTAAAATCTCCGTTTTGGATTTGGGTAATCTCGTTGCTAAAGGTTTGGATTCCTCCACCAGAACCTTGTCTTGCCAAAGCGTCATTACCATATCCAACTTGTGTTTGGGTAATCTCGTTATTTGAAGCTCCCGTTTCTTGGAAAGCATTTGCAACGTTAAAATCCCCAATTTGGTCCTGTGTAATAAGGTTTCCGGAACCGCCACCAAAGAACCCACCACCACCTTGGGTAGCGTTTGCTTCGTTGTCATTTCCTTCTTGGTCTTGGTCAATTTCATTATTGGTACTTTTAGTTACCTGAAAGAAACCTGGAAAAAACTGTAATACCCTACCTTGGTTGGCATTTGCAACGTTATCAGTACCGTCTTGTTCCTGGGTAACTGTGTTGCTATTTCCTATTGTTGTAGTATTTGCAACGTTTCTAGTTCCAACTTGGTCAATGGTTGCATCATTGTTATTGGAGTTTGCTGATGATGTGCGGGAATCTCCCTGTTGCACGTTTGCATCATTCTCAGTTCCATCTTGTGTAACATCCGCATCATTACCATTTCCTCTTTGGTAGATATCGGATTCGTTCAAATCACCAGTCTGTGAAACCGTGGCATTGTTTCCCATACCATTCTGTGTCACATTATTAGTGTTTTGAGCAAACATTATTGCTCCGCAGAAAAGTGCTGCGGCACTTAAAGTTAATTTTTTCATAGCATTATATTTATTTAGGTTAAAAAATTACGTTTTATATATGCTCTTAAAGCATATAGATTTATTCCAATGATTACTATAGCACGAGTACTATTACTATTACTATAGCAAACAATTTTGCAAAGTGTTAAAAAGGAAAAAAACCTTTTTAATGGATTTTGTTAGGAATCCAAACACTAGCTCTTTGTGAGGTTCAAAAATATTTATTTTGGTTAGTTGGCTTTCAGAGGAGGTTGTTGAAAGCACTTCAAAGATGCTAAAAAAATAAGCATCAGTCAAACCCGAAAGTAAATGGGCATCTTTTCTGAGTATTATATTGTAAGAAAAAACTTACCGAAAAAATAATTTTAAAGGTTGAATTGAAATTTTTATCCGTTGAAAAACACGAAATTGAAGGAATTAACAGAATGGTTAATCTTTTGATAATGTTATGTTACAGCCATTTTATAGCTGTGGTTTCACGCAATATCTCCCAAGATACGCCCATCTATTTGAATTCGTAGCCCATAATTTTCAACCACATTTTCATTGCTGGACTCCAATTCAACTTTACTTATAATACGCTAGAGAATTTGATATTGAATTTCCCAAAAAAAACGCTATTCCTTTATAACTCTAAATGAATTTAACGTTTCCTGCCCAAGCCTCAAAATATAGGTTCCCACAGGCAATGCCGAAACATCAATAGTCGGATTTTGGGCGGTCAGCGTTCCTTCCCTCACTTTTTTTGCGGCCGTATCCACAAGCGTATATTTTATGGGAAACAAACTTTGGCTATCCATAATTTCCAGGATGGAGGTAGTGGGATTGGGATATATTTTAAACTGTACGGAATCTTCAATTGGCAACACAATAAGATAGTTCTCTAAATATGGGGTAAGGTCCAAAGTATGTAATTGTTGGATAGTTCCCGTAGTATCAAATCTTTCGTTGGAAATATAATAATTCAAACCGTCGGCGGTCGTTATGCCCTCCACTTGATGAAAAGGCAGACTTACGCCCAGTTTCCGTTTATTGCCCCCAAAAAAGACCTCTCCAGTATAATCATACAACAGAAAAACAAAAGGCTGTAAAATGGTACTGTAACCGGAGAGGGCGATAATTCCTTCGTCACTTTTATAAACGGCACCGGTTATCAGCCCATTAACATCAAATCCATCCTGTAATAAAGCTTGATATGTACCAGGGGTTTTTGGCAGTTTATAGAGCCTAGTTTCGTTGCTTACCCATTCCTTGGTAAAAAGAAATATGGAGCTGTCCGTTATAATAAAAGCTTCACAATCATAATCGGTATTGTTGGGGCCCTGTGGTGTAAAATCTGTTTGGTCCTCATAGGCAAAATTTATGATGTCCATTTGTGGTGTTCCAGCTTGGATGGAAGCTTTGCTCACGCGTATGATCTTCAGATCCGTACGGTTGCCATTGGCATTGTTGCCAAAATCGCCCACATAAACATAATCTTCATCCTGCGAGATTTCCTCCCAATCCTCATTTAATAGCGGATCCAGTGAAACGCTGGCAACTATGGAACCGTTGGAAGGGTCGAGTTCATAAAGATTGGTATCGCCACTGTCATTTTGGGTCCACAGGTTGTCGTTCCAATAGATAAGCCCGGAATTTTCAGCGAGTACCACATCAAGCGGATAGGTGTTTGTAGTGGAAACGGTCACAGGGTCATAAGTACAGCTGCCATCATTCTGCGTAGCCGTGGGATCATAATTATTGGCGAGAGAGTCCGTACAGCCCATTTGGGAATGGATTTGACCAATGCCTAATAAAAAAAATATAATGGTAATTACAGTTTTTTTTAACACTAAGAGTTTCATAATTTCATTTGGTTAAAACAGAATCACTAATGTACTATTTTTGAAGATAGTATGAAAGTTTTAAGTCATCAACCCAAGGGTGATTGAAAAGGCTTTTAAAACTATTAATTTTATAAATTTTGGTTGCTTATCGATATATAATCAATGGTCTATCCCCCGTAATTGTTATTGAATACTGAATAAGCAGTCAATTGATTCAGCATTTGGAAGTAAATTTATGAATACAATTCCTCGAAAACTCAAATCTTGCATTATATATTTAACTATTTCCTCTTCATTTCCTGTTGAATTTTTGACACTTTCAAAATTTTCACAGCTTTCCTTTAAAAAACTGTAATTCCAGATTTTCATTGGTTCGAACTCTTCTACAAAAACATATTCCAATGTCTCCGTTGAAAACCCTAAACTTTAAGTTTACGGGATTTTCTATTCTATAATGGTGCCCATTTTTAAAGAAATCGGCAAACTTTCTGTCTCTTAAAATTTTTTGTTTAAACAACTTATCTTTAATTTAAACCTTTTGTATCTTTCCCAAGAAAGAAGTTGTCTCTAATTCTATAAATACAATGCTATGTTTGGACTATTCAAAAAGAAAACAGAAAAAGAAAAATTGCAGGAAAAATATCAAAAACTACAGAAAGAATCCTTCGATCTTTCTACCACCAACCGAAAGTTGAGCGATCAAAAAGCTTTTGAAGCCGAAGAAGTTATGAAACAGCTAGAAAAGTTGAAATGAAGTGATAATGACCGAAGAAAAAAAACCGGACAACGTAGTTTTCAATATTGAAAACCAACGTTACGATGCTGCGTTAAAACCTTATGCAACTTCAGTTGGAGCTCCCGTTATTACTACAACGGACACTACTGCGTGGAAAAACAGGAGCATCAATAAAGTAAACCATAAAATAAACGCCAAATATTTGGAGCTGAAAGCTGAATATGAAAAAATGATCAATGAATTTGAATACAACACACTCATTTTCAATTCAGAATTTAGCTTTGAGCCCGTTATTGGTGAAGTCTATCACCTTTATCAGAGGGAAAAAGGCAATAGTTTTCTTTCCCTTATTGCACCAGAGCAATGCAATTTTAATCCTATTGGTAGCTTCTATCTGAATGTGGATCAAACCTGGGAAAAAGTAAATGAAGAATGATTGAAAAAGAATTAACGGAAAGTCAATTAGACCGAATTATAGAAATGGCCGGGGAAGATCGCACCCCGTTTGAAGCCATCGAATTCCAATTTGAATATATAAGTAAAAGGTAATTAATTTCCTGAGCTAAAAACAAAAGGCAGTAAAAGCACACCAAAATCTTCCTTTTCAAAACACATTTCCTTCTTTGAAAAGAATTTAATTATAAAACATCGCCTTTCCCTTTTAAGGCTCGTCATAATTAAATATATTTCTGAATCCAATCAGCAGTTCAGAATTACTCTACAAATCCTCTTAATTATGAGCAATTACCACATTAAAAATTTAGAAGAATATTTTCAGGTTTATAGAAAATCAGTCCGCGACCCCGAATCTTTTTGGGAAGAAATTGCCGAAGAAAACTTTATGTGGCGCAAGCGTTGGAACAAAGTGCTGGAATATGATCTATCAAAACCCGAAGTATCGTGGTATAAAGGTGCAAAATTGAACATTACCGAAAACTGCATTGATAGACATATTTATACCCGGGGCGACAAAACCGCTATTATTTTTGAACCCAACGACCCCTCCGAAGAGGCCGAACATATTACTTACAAACAACTCCACGAACGCGTTTGTAGGTTTGCGAACGTGCTACTAAACCACGGAATAAAGAAAGGCGACAGAGTGTGTATTTATCTGCCAATGATTCCCGAACTACCGGTTTCAATGTTGGCGTGCGCACGAATTGGAGCCATACATTCCGTAGTTTTTGCAGGATTTTCTTCCACAGCGCTTTCCACACGGATTAACGATTCAGATTGCAATATGGTCATTACTAGTGATGGTTCCTACCGCGGCAACAAAACCATAGATCTAAAAGGAATTGTAGACGAGGCGTTGGAATCCTGCCCAAGCGTAAAAACCGTATTAGTGGCAAAGCGCATCAATAGTGATACACCAATGAAACCAAACCGCGACAAGTGGCTGCAACCTTTGCTTGATGAAGCAAACAACGAATGTGCCCCAGAAATTATGGACGCTGAAGATCCGTTGTTTATTCTATACACTTCTGGCTCTACCGGAAAACCCAAAGGAATGGTACACACCACGGCGGGCTATATGGTTTATACGGCCTATACTTTTAAGAACGTATTCCAATACCGCGAAAACGATGTTTTTTGGTGCACGGCAGATATTGGCTGGATTACTGGTCACAGCTACATAGTTTACGGCCCATTGGCAAATGGCGCCACAACGCTGATGTTTGAGGGCGTTCCCTCCTTCCCAGATTTTGGTCGCTTTTGGCAGGTGATAGAAAAACACAAAGTAAACCAATTTTACACCGCACCAACTGCCATCCGTGCCTTGGCAAAGGAACGTTTGGATTTTTCGGAAAACTATGACCTTTCCTCACTTAAAATTTTGGGCAGCGTAGGCGAACCTATTAACGAAGAAGCTTGGCATTGGTATAATGACAATATCGGGAAGAAAAACTGTCCTATTGTAGATACGTGGTGGCAAACCGAAACAGGCGGTATTATGATTTCGCCTATTCCCTACTCCACCCCAACAATACCCACCTATGCCACTTTGCCGTTGCCCGGCGTTCAGCCTGCTCTGATGGACGAAAACGGTGAAGAACTGAAAGGAAATCTGGTGAGTGGTCGCTTGTGTATAAAATTCCCTTGGCCGGGAATGGCGCGGACCATTTGGGGCAATCACGAACGCTACCGTGAAACCTATTTTTCAACGTTTAAAAACAAATATTTTACTGGTGATGGTGCGTTGCGTGACAGTACAGGCTATTACCGCATCACGGGTCGTGTGGATGATGTAATTATTGTTTCTGGCCACAACTTGGGCACGGCGCCCATTGAAGATGCCATAAACGAACACCCAGCAGTGGCGGAAAGTGCCATTGTGGGCTTCCCGCACGATGTGAAGGGGAATGCGCTTTACGGTTTTGTGATATTGAAGGAAATTGGAGAAACACGTCTGCACGAAAACCTGCGCAAAGAGATAAACCAAATAATCACAGAACATATTGGTCCTATTGCAAAACTGGACAAAATCCAGTTTACCACGGGCCTGCCCAAAACCCGAAGCGGAAAAATTATGCGCCGTATTCTTAGAAAGATTGCCGAAAAGGACACCGATAACTTGGGTGATATCTCTACGCTACTAAATCCAGAGGTGGTACAGGAAATTATAGATAGCGCTATTTAAAGAAAATTATTTTTTGGTGTCAGCATACTATTTGAGTTTTGTACAGGAACTTTCTGTATAATTATAATAGTTATGCAATATTCAAGAAAATGAAATTAGGAGGAATCTTAGTTATCGGAATTCTATTTTTAACAGATTCAAACTCAAGATTCTGAAAAGATGGATTGGGGACAAAATTTAACTTGTAGGAAAAAGGGTTATTTTCTTACATTAGCCGAAGATGAGAAAGAAAAGCTCTATACAGATGGTTTATCTATATTTATATATGGTAAGGAACGCGCCTATTCGCTTGGTGCAAACAACTATATATTAAAGCCGTTTGAATTTGATGAATTTAGAAAACCGTTACAGACCTTGATTTTTATTGGCTGCTAGTGAACCAACCTCACATTTGAACAAAAAAAAATCCCCCAAATTGAACACTAAATTAAAAATACTCCACCTTGAAGATACGCCTACTGATGCCGAATTAGTAGAAAGAGAATTGAAAAAAGGAAATATTCAATTTGAGAAATTGGTTGTTGGCACTAAAACAGCCTTTGAAAAGGCGCTCAAAGAATTTGCTCCAGATATCATTTTAGCGGACCACACACTTCCTTCCTTTGATTCATTTGAAGCAATAAGGATATTGAAACTACAAGATTTAAAAATTCCTTTCATACTGGTTACTGCAACTGTATCAGATGAATATGCTGTGGAAGTAATGAAAGCTGGGGCTGATGATTATATCCTCAAAGACCGTTTGCATCGCTTGCCTCAGGCAGTACTTAATGCAATTGAGAAATTTAGCAGGGAAAAAGAACGTGAGCGCATGATTGATGACCATGCACATCTTGCTGCTATCGTTAATGCTTCTAATGATGGCATTATTAGCAAAACATTGGATGGAATAATTAGCAGTTGGAACATTGGCGCAGAAAAGCTTTTTGGTTATTCAGCAGCAGAAACAATTGGTAAAAACATCGCTCTAATTATTCCACCTGACTGTTTGCAGGAAGAATCGGAATTTATGGAAAGCATAAAAAGAGGAGAATCTATACAGCAGTTTGAAACCGTAAGGCTTACAAAAAATGGAATAAGAGTAGATGTTTCGCTCACGATCTCCCCGCTTAAAGACAATAACGGAAAAGTTATTGGAGCAGTTAAGATGGTCCATGATATTACTGAAAGAAAAAAGGCAGAACAAATCTTATATAACAGCGAGGAGAAATATCATTCACTTTTTGACAACAGTTTGGATGCCATACTCCTTACAGTAACTGATGGAAAAATACTTGCGGCAAATCCTGCTGCCTGTACTATGTTTGGCATGAGTGAGAAAGAAATTTGCGAAGCAGGTAGATTTGGATTAGTGGATAACACAGACCCTCGGGTGGCTGCGGCTATTGAAGAACGTCAGCGTACAGGTATGGCAAAAGCTGAACTTACACTAATTCGTGGAAATGGGGAGCGATTTCCAGGTGAACTTACTTCTGTAGTTTATAAAAATGCTTATGGCGAACAAAGAACTTCAATGATAGTTCGGGATATAAGTGAAAGAAAACTTGCAGACCAACTTTTAAAAGAAAGTGAACAATTTAATAAGGGAATACTTTCTTCGCTTAGTTCGCATATTGCCGTAATAGATAAAAGCGGTAACATAATAGCCGTAAACAAAGCGTGGGACAATTTTGCAAAAACCAACGGTGTTGACTCATTGAATGGAGTTTCTACAGGAAGCAACTATATTGAAGTTTGCCAAAGATCAATGGCTTCGGGAGATATTTTAGCAGGGCAAACATTACAGGGCATCCAATCAGTATTTAATAAAGAAATAAAAACCTTTGAGCTTGAATATCCCTGTCATTCTTTAACAGAGCAACGATGGTTTAATCTTTCCGTCACTAAATTTGGTGAAGATGATTCTAAGTTAGTGGTCTCACACCAAAATATTACTCAACGAAAAATAGCCGAACAAAAACTACAAAAGAGTGAATCAAGATTAAATGAAGCGCAAGCTGTTACTAAAGTTGGAAGTTGGGAAACAGACCTGCAAACCTTTAGTATAGTATGGTCAGATGAAACACACCATATTTTTGAAACCGATCCCCAAAAATTTCAAGTTACCCATGAAGCCTTTCTTTCTTTTATACCTCAAGATGAACGTAATAATCTAAACGCTGCATTAGAAAATTCATTAAATAGTCACACCATAAATTCTTTTGAGCACAGGATAATTACAACAAATGGCGGGTTGAAGCATGTATGTGAAAGATGGAAAATTTTCCGAGATGCACAAGGGCAACCTGTTCGTGCAGTTGGAACCTGCCAGGATATAACAGAGCGCAAAACAGCAGAGAATAAACTTAATGCTACTTCAAATGAGTTAGAAAAAGCGGTTGCTGATCTTAATAAAATACTAGATTCTTCTTTAGATGTTATTTGTACAATTAATGCTAAGGGGGAGTTCATCAAAGTTAGCGCAGCATCACAGCAAGTTTGGGGTTACACACCTGAGGAGCTTATTGGCAGCAAATTTATGAACCTTGTGTATCGTGAAGATGCTGATATTACCTCAAAGGCCGCTGAAAAAATTGTTAGTGGCATCCAGATTCCATTATTTGAAAATAGGTACGTACATAAAAGCGAAAGAGTAGTTCCAATATTATGGTCGGTTAACTGGGACGAGAAACTTCAATTAATGTTTTGCATCGCAAAAGATGTAACCGAGAAGAAAAGATTGGAGAAAGCCGTGGAAAGTGAAAGGGATCAGTTCTTTGATATGTTTTTAAAAGCTCCATCCGCTATCGGCATGTTGAAAGGGGCAGATCATATTTTTGAAATGGCTAATCCCCTTTATTTGCAATTGATAGGCAAAAAAGATATAGTAGGAAAAACAGTGGCAGAAGTACTTCCGGAAGTAATAGAACAAGGCTTTGTTAGCATGTTAGATCATGTTTACCAAACCGGCGAAACGTATACAGGCACAGAGATGTTGGTCAAGGTAGATACAGAAGAAAACGGTGAAATTACTGATTTCTATATCGATTTCGTTTATCAGGCCTATAGAAATAGTAAAGGAGAAATTGAAGGCGTCTTCTTTTTTATTAATGACATCACCGAACAAGTGGTATCGAAGAAAAAAATTGAAAAAAGCGAGAAGTTTTTTAAAGGGGTCATTGAGAACAGTGCGGACATGATCACGCTAACTGACGCTACCGGAAAAACAATTTACGCAAGCCCGGCGGTATCCAAAAATTTTGGATATACTTCCAAAGAATGTTTAGAAATAAATATGGCTAACATTGTTCACCCGGACGATGCGTTGATATTGCATGAATTTGTTGAGAAGATAATGATGCATCCAGGAGTTCCTATGGAAGTTCCATTGATACGGGATAGAAAAAAAGACGGAAGCTATATTTGGGTAGAAGGCATAGCAACAAATTTTCTTGAAACCGAAGGCATTAATGCCATCGTTGCCAATTTTAGAGATATTACAGAGAAGAAAAAAGCAGATGAAGAAAACAGGTTCAAAGCCAATTTATTAAAAACTATTGGGCAGGCGGCAATAGCAACAGATTTAAATGGCAATGTAAATTATTGGAACCAGGCAGCTGAAAACATTTATGGGTGGACAAAAGACGAAGCTTTAGAAAAACATATAATGGATCTAACAACTTTTGAGGCCTCCAATGAACAAGCTATGCAGATAATGGAAGATCTGAAAAAAGGGCATACATGGTCGGGAGAATTTAAAGTGCGGAAAAAGGATGGAACCATTTTTCCTGCCCTGATTACCAATTCTCCAATTTATGATGAGAATAACGTATTATCCGGTATCATTGGAATTTCCTCTGATATTACTGAAATAAAGAAATTGGAAGAACTTTTAGATAAAACTAACAGGCTTGCAGCAATTGGTAGTTGGGAAATTGATGTAGTAAATGGAACCGTTTTTTGGTCAGATGTTACAAAGGAAATACGTGAAGTGGATAAAGATTATGTTCCGCTCTTAGATGTGGGAATAAATTATTTTAAAGAAGGTATCCATAAAGAAACAATTAGCCAAAAAGTACAGGAATGTATAGAAAATGGTACGCCATGGGATGAAGAATTGCAGATAATCACTTTTAAAGGAAATCATAAATGGGTGCGTACCATAGGTGAAGGAGAATTTTTAAATGGAAAATGCATAAGGATACATGGTGGTTTCCAAGACATTACGGATCGCAAAAATGCTGAGATAAAAACTAGGGAAAGCGAATTCCGATACCGGCAGATTGTAGAAACTGCGCAGGAGGGAATATGGATGTTAGATGAAAACAATAAAACCACTTTTGTTAATCAAAAGATGTGTGAGATCATTGGATATTCAATTGATGAAATGATGGGCAAATCAAATTTCTTTTTTAAGGATGAAGCCGATTTACAGACTGCCATAGACAGTCATAAAAGAAGAAGACAAGGAATAAGTGAAACCTATGATGCATCATTCATAACAAAAGATGGAAGGCGCATCTGGACCCAAATATCCTCCAATCCTATTTTTGATGATACCAAAAAATATAAGGGTGCGTTGGGGATGGTCTCGGATATTACGGAGAAAGTGATGGCAGATAAAATGCTTATGGAAAGTGAGCAGAAGTACCGTAAACTTGCTTCCGAATTAGAGATAGAAAGATCACGTCTCATTACAGCACAGTCAGTTGCCAAACTAGGCAATTGGGAAACAGATTTGCAAACGTGGCAAGTAAACTGGTCAGAAGAAATGTACCGTCTTTATGGAACGGATCCTAATAATTTTGAACCATCCTATGCACCTATTCAAAGTTTTGTTCATCCTGAAGACAGGGAAATGATAGATAAAGCCTTTAAGGATTCACTCCACAAAAGCGGTTCTAATTCTTTGGAACACCGCATTATTACGGTGCAAGGCATCGAAAAATGGGTAGAAGAAAATTGGTCCATTATCAGCGATGAAAAGGGTTCGCCTATGGTTGCAGTTGGTACGTGCCAGGATATTACTATAAGTAAAAAAGAAGCAGACAAAGTTATAAGAAGCGAAGCAAAGCTAAAACTTGCGCAGCATATTGCCCATGTGGGTAGTTATGAAGTAGATATGATAACCGATGAACAAAGTTGGTCTGATGAATTTTATAGAATTTTAGGAATAAAGGAAGATATAATACCCTCTCGTGAAGCCTTCGTGTCATTTATTCACCCCGATGACAGGGCTATGGCCTTAAGCAGCATGGAGGACGCTCTCTCCAAATATTCAGATTCATCATTTCAGTTTCGTTTTATAAGAAAAAATGGTGAATCTGGATACGCATTATCCGAATGGAAGTTTGAGTTTGACTCCCATCGCAACCCTCTTTACATACACGGTATTTTAAGAGATCTGACGAAAGAAAAGAAAGCAGAGAATGAACGTGCAAAAATGATGTCCGATATTGTTCAGCGCAATAGCGATCTGGAGCAGTTTTCTTATATGGTATCGCACAACCTTCGTGCACCAACTGCCAACATTATAGGTTTCGCAGAAATTTTAGAGGATGAAACACTCACGCCGCAGGAGCAAAAGGAACTACTGCAAGGACTTTCAGCATCCGTAACTGGACTCGATACCATCATTAAAGATATCAACATCATCTTGCAGATTGAACG
>JBBQUI010000058.1:0-15667 GCA_038212575.1 Flavobacteriales bacterium | reverse complement strand
ATGCGCTTTCGCAAAAACATTGAACGCATTGGTGAAATTCTCAGTTATGAAATGAGTAAGACTTTGCAGTATAAAACAGAAGTTGTGAAAACACCGTTGGGAGAAAAGGAAATGCGAGTTCCAGAAAATGAATTAGTTGTTTGTTCCATTTTAAGAGCTGCGCTGCCCCTACATAATGGTATTCTGAATTTTTTCGACAATGCAGAAAACGCTTTTATTTCGGCATATAGGCACCATCCCGACGGCGGAGACGACTTTGAAGTAATCGTAAACTATTTGGCATCACCATCCATTGAAGGCAAAACCTTGGTGTTGACCGACCCGATGCTGGCAACGGGAAGAACACTTGAGAATGTACTAAAAGCTTTTGAAAGCTATGGAACCCCCAGTCAAATTCATATCATTTCAATTATTGGAGCCAAACCCGGAATTGAATACATAGAAACTGTTTTTCCCAAAAACACACATCTTTGGATTGCAGCGGTGGATGACACGCTAAATAGTCGTGGCTACATTATACCGGGATTGGGCGATGCGGGTGATCTATCTTTTGGTCAAAAATTGTGATTATTTGAAGTCCTCAACGGCATCGCTTAGGTCAAAAACTTTTTTTACTTTCAATTCCCTTTCAAGAATACTCGCTCCAGCCGAGCTGCGATAACCACCTGCACAATGCACCACGATGGGCTTGTTTGTTGGTATTTCATCAGCTTTTTCACGCAATTGATGTAAAGGAATAGCGATGGCATTATCAAATATTTTACCTTCAGAAACTTCGCTTTCATTGCGAATATCTACAATAGTGTAAGCTTCCTTATTATTTTTGAAATCTTCCAAATTAAAGCCCATCGATTTTTCTAAATCTTTATCATCAATGGTGAAAACTGATTCCACATTTGCTTCATAACCGATCTTGGCAGCCCGATGTAGGATAGCTTCGGCATTTTCAATGGAATCTACAACCAAGTGAAATTTTTCATCCGGCCGAACAATTGATCCCAACCAAGTTTCAAATTTGGAAGTTTCAGAAATTGCCATAATATTTATACTTCCGGGCAAATGATTCTTTTTAAAATCACTTTCATCCCTAATATCAATTAGCAAAGCACCTTTGTTTACCGTGTTAATAGATAACTTAAATTCAATTTCACCTAAAACAGCGCGCAAGTTTTTAGCCCCGTTCTTATTCACATCAACATTATAGCCAAAATAGTGTGGAATAAAAGGCTGTGAATCTAGTAAGTAATCTACAAATTGCTTTTCAGTTTGTTTTTTGAAAGCCCAATTGCCCACGCGCTCATTGCCGAGGGTGCTAGACGAAGCGTCTTCGCTCATCCCTTTTCCACAGAGCGAACCTGCACCGTGTGCGGGATAAACATAGGCTGTGTCTGGTAAATCTGTAAACTTATTTTGAATGGTTTCATACATCATCTTTGCCAATTCCTCACGTTTGGCTTTCATATGGCCTGCCTTTTCACGCAAGTCTGGACGGCCAACATCACCCACAAATAATGTATCGCCCGTAAAAAGGGCGGTTTTAGTCTCTTCGGTAGCCACAATAGTTATGCTATCGGGCGAATGTCCGGGTGAGTTTATTGCCCTTAATTTGGTATTGCCCACAGTAATTTCATCACCATCGTCAAAAGACACGTGTGGATAATCAGCTCCGGTTTTTTCGCTACAATAAAGTTTTGCTCCCGTTTCTTTGTGAATTTGTAAGTGCGAACTCACAAAATCGGCGTGTGGATGGGTTTCAAAAACGGCAACTATTTTGGCGTCGTTCTCTTCGGCATATTTATAATACTGCATCGGGTTTCTTTCCGGATCAACCAAAGCCATTTTTCCATCGCTGATAATTGCGTATGAAAAATGTGAAAGTGGCTTATATTCAAATTGTTTGATTTTCATAGCTATATTTTTTATGAATTTATAAAAGTCTTTTTAGACCTTAAAATGTTGTGCAGGATTATAACAAAAATTTAAAACTATTTCTTTCTAAGTTTGAAGAACAGTTCGTTGCCTTCCCTTTGTGGGATGGAATTATAAGCAGTTTCCATTTTTTCGATTTTGAACTTACTTTCAAAAAGCGAATGGTATTCCTCCTTATTTCCACCAAAAGGTGGCTTATCATTATTTAAAGGAATGTTGAAAAGAAGTCCTATAAGTTTACCTTCAGGCTTTAGTAATTCATGCATTTTATTGACATAATCCTCGCGAAGTGAAGGTTCCAGTGCACAAAAGAAGGTCTGTTCTAAAATTAGGTCGAATGTTTCTTCCAATTCAAAAAAATCTGAATGTAATAGATTTTCCTTTGGAAACGACGGCACACGTTCAGCCAGATTCTTTAATGGAATGGATGAAATATCAACCACGAATACATTGGTGAATCCATTTTTTACAAGATATTCCGCTTCATAGGAATTGCCTCCTCCGGGAATCAATATTTTAAGATTTTTATCTGAAAGTTGGTCGATGTACTCTTTCAATGGCGTTGAAACATGGCCAATATCCCAACCCGTTTCGCCACTGAGGTATTTGTGGTTCCAAAAAGTTTCGTAATAATTCATAGGCTATTTTTCGAAACTTATGCTCCAAATTCCGCGCACTTCATTTTCGGTATAGCCTGTAGCTTTATCGGTTGGATAAAGCTTTGTAATTTTAGATAAAGTGAGTGTTTCTAACTCCTTTCCGGGCGTTCCGTGGCATTTTAAACACATTGAGTTGGTGACGATTGGGTAATAAAATTCAGCTTTATTGCCCATTTGTACTGTAATCGGCTTCACTTCGCCTCCTGCAGCAACTTGTTTTTTGAAATTTTCTAGGTATTGCAATCCCGCAGCATTCGCCTTGTTTTTTGGGTTTCTAGGTTTATCTGTAACCCTTTTAATGTGCGCTTTATGAACGGTAGCCATACTATCTGTTATTGGCAAAGCCTGAATGTTACAAAAATCTAAGGCCGCAATCACTCCGTTTTTTTGTATTTGTCCCATCATGTTTTTTCCGAGTTCCGCTTTGGTGGTTTGGGCAATTTGCATTCCGCGCTCTTCAACAGAAAGCTGTTGATTAGTATCGGCTTGGTTTTTATTCATCCCCATGCCTTTCCCCCGACCCATTTTTCCTTTCATCATTGGGCGGTCGCCGTGCATTTTGTTATAGTGCTCTCCAAACCAAACTGGTTCTTCTACTGCATTGTCGAACATATAATCGGCAATTTCCCGAATGGTTTTCTCTGGGAAGAATTGATAAGGCATCAATCCAAATTTCTTAACCGCTCCGGGCATTTTAGACTTTTCCTCGGAAGGCTTTTTAGACCATGCAACCATATCCTCTATATATTCTTCTTTGGAAGTGTCCTCAGTAATATAATGCATTTTTACAGCTATCATAGGCGGAGCCATCATAGTTTCTTCTGAAGCTTTTGGATTGTGGCAAACGTAACAATTGTTTTCCATCAGTTTCTTCCCCGGATGTTCTTGAATACTATTAATTGCAGGATAATGGGCACGTTCTGCTATCGCCAAATATTCGCTTTTGGTATTAATATTACAAGCAGTAAATAGCGATATTGAAAAAAAAATGACCAGTAATTTCATAAGTCAGGGTTTAAAACATTAACACTTCAAATATAAATTTAAACAAGTTTTCCGACTGTAACTTAAGTTACAGTTCAAAGAAAATCAGGGATAAACTATTGTTATGAAATTAAAGCGAAATTATTTTGATACTATTTCGGTAAAGTTCAATTTTTCCCATTGATTCCAGCTTTTTCAACAAACGCGAAACCACCACTCTGGAAGTATGGAGCTCATAAGCAATTTCCTGATGGGTGGAATTGATGATGGAATCGTTTGTAACTTTTTGTTTGTTCTGAAGGTATTTTACTAAGCGTTCGTCCATATTCAAAAAAGCAATGCTGTCAATAGTTTCAAGCATTTCGGTGAGGCGGGCGTGGTAACTTTGGAAAACAAAATTACGCCAGCTCTTGTACTTGCACGTCCACTCTTCCATTTTTTGGATGGGTATCATAATCAAGGTTGTATCAAGCTCTGCAATAGCACGGATTTCACTTTTGGTCTGACCCAAACAGCAAGTCAAAGTCATTGCGCAGGTATCTCCGCGTTCCAGAAAATAGAGCAATAGTTCGTCACCATCATCGTCTTCCCTCAAAATTTTTATCGCCCCAGAAATCAATAAAGGCATCGACTTTACATAGTCGCCAATTTCAATAAGTTTTTCACCTTCTTTTACTTCTTTTATAGTTCCAACCTGATTGATTTCTTCAATCAAAGCGGCTTCAAAAATATTGGCAAAATTTTCTTTTAAATTATTGAGCATACAACAATTTTAGTTGGTTTTAGAAAGAACGAAAATACCGAATTAAAATCAGTTTTCCTTAGCTTCTCTTTTTTCCTGTCGCTCGAGCTTTTTAAAATAACCTCGGAAAAGAAAATTGTGCTTAAGAGCTTCCATATTTTCATTCAATTTCTCGGAAGCTTCTTTTATGTTAATCATTGTAGAGTCAATATTTTTGACCAGAGCTTCATCTTGTGTAACGTAATTCAAAGTTCCTTTTCCAGATTTTATTTCCTTGATATATTCATCCAAGCTTTTAGTTACTTCATTGATATTATCACTGGATCTTTCAAGATTGCCAAATACTTTTTCTATTTGGTTTTTCGAAACAGTATCGCTCAAAAGTAAGGCTGCAGCACTTTCATCATAATTTATTTTTGAGATAATGGAATTGATTCGAGAAATTATCTCGGTAGCTCCCGAAGTCATCTTTTTGAGCTCTTGTGCAGATTGTGTTATATCTTTCGCCATCAAACTATCGCTTACCAATGCGCCCAAAGTACCTTTGCCTTCAACAATTTGATTTGTTATCTTCAACAAATCAGAAGATAATAAAGCAATATTTTCATTGGTTTTATTCAAAGTCTTCATCATATCGGCAGTGCTAACGCCGTTGTAAGACTGAATAAAATCTCCAGACACGACGGTCGCTTCTTTCTGTTCGTTTCCAGGTTCGATATTTACCACCATGCTCCCTACCAAACCATCAGAACTGATCGATGCAATGGCATCTTTTTTAATAAAAAGGGCGGATTTTTCTTCCACCGACATTTCGATAGTAATCTTGCCCACTTCTTTCATTTCGATCCCAGTTACCGTCCCCACATTTATTCCGGAATAGCGCACGTTGTTACCCAAGGTTAAGCCATTGACGTCTGTGAATGTAGCGTAGATATCAATATTTTTACTGAACATTTGCTGCTTGCTTCCAATAAAATAAAGTGCTGCGATAAGAAGTACTGTGCCAACAACAACAAAAACGCCGACCTTTATATTTTGTGAATTTGATTTTCCCATAATTTAGTTTTTAAAGAATGCCTGTACTTGTGGATCGCTCGAATTTGAAAGCTCTTCGAAAGTTCCTTCGGCATAATTAATTCCATCCACCAACAAAATCATTCGGTTTGAAATTACACGTGCACAATCCACATCGTGCGTGATAATAAGTGAGGAGGTTTGATATTTTTCTTGAATATTTCGCATTAACTCAATAATTTCCTTTGCCGTGATTGGGTCCAAACCCGTTGTTGGCTCGTCATACATAATTATTTTTGGTTTCAATATTAACGCTCGCGCCAAAGCAACCCGCCGTTGCATTCCGCCCGAAAGTTCTGCGGGCATTAAATCTATAGCGTTTAATAGACCTACGTTCTCCAAAGCTTCCTTTACCAAAATTTCGGTTCCTTGAAAATTTTCAATTTTATCTTTATGGCGCCGCAGTGGAAATTCCAGATTTTCCCGAACGGTCATGGAATCATAGAGCGCACTTCCTTGAAAAAGAAAACCTATTTCGGTTCTAAGAACATCCAGTTCCGTTTGCCCCATCGTAATAATATCTTGATCTTTAATGGTAATACTGCCACTATCCGGCTGAATGAGACCCACCAGACATTTTACCATTACCGATTTTCCAGAACCCGATTTACCCATCACCACCAAGTTTTCTCCTTTGTAAAGTTTTAGGTTGAAACCTTTAAGCACGTGATTGTCTCCAAAACTTTTTTGAAGGTTTTTCAACTCGAGTACGGGCTTTATGTTTTTTTCTGAATTCATTTATATTTCAAAAAATATATCGGTTACAAACACGGCGATAAAATCAATAATAAACAGCAGCATCGAGATAGTGACCACAGCGGAATTTGACGCCTCTCCTACCCCTACCGTTCCTTTGGCACAATTATATCCCTTATAACATCCCACTATCCCAATGGCAAAGCCAAAGAAAACAGATTTTACCGTTGCAGGTAGTAAATCGGTGAACTTTAAGGCATCAAAAACCTGATTGAAATAGAGCAAAAAGGAAACATCACCTTTTAAGTTTTCAACAATGGCAGAACCCAAAAGAGCGATGGCATCGCCCATAATTATCAACAATGGCAACATTAATGTTGTGGCCACAACACGGGTAATAACCAAATATTTAAATGGGTTGGTACCAGAAACTTCCATTGCATCAATCTGTTCCGTAACGCGCATAGAGCCGAGCTCTGCACCAATTCCCGAACCAATTCGCCCAGCACAGATAAGAGCTATTATTACAGGCCCAATTTCGCGAACAATGGAAAGACTCACCATGGAAGCCATCCAGGATTGTGCACCAAACTGCATCAAAGTGGGTCGCGACTGTAGCGTGAACACAAGTCCTAAAATAAACCCAGTAACACTCACCAATAAAAAAGAACGATTGCCCATATTATAACATTGGCGAAGCAGTTCCCTAAATTCGAATGGCGGACTGAACACTTCCCTGAAAAAACGACCGGCAAATAATGCCATATCGCCAATTTCGGCAAAAAATGATTTAGTATTAGTTAATACCGAGTTTGCTTTGTTCATTAAGAAAAGGAAAAACCAAATGTAGTGTCCATTTTGTTTAAGATTTATGATTTAAATCAGCTTATCAAGTTGTGGACAAAAAAACAACAGTAAATGTGACCAATGTCATACCCTTTTGATGATTGATTTTATACGTTTGTATCTTAATTAAAAACTTCTCCAATAAGTACGATTTTATATTCAATACGCTATTATTAAAACTGCAATACCGTTCTTATGCTCTAATTTGTGTTTGAAAAAGGTGTTTTTAAAAATAAATTCAAACTGATGAAAAATCTTTTATTACTTATTTCCTCTTTTGTACTTGTAGGTTGCCTAAACACCAGTAAAGTTAATAATGAAGAGAAATCAAATAACAAAAAGGAGGTAGTTGAAGCTGATAGTTTAAAACAAGAAAAAACTTCAATCCCAATTGAAATAGTAGTCAATAAAGATATTCCTATTCGCTCCTACTTTAAATGGATGGACAGCATTGTTGCGGAGCATAATCAAACCCAAAATTATCTTATTGATGAGTATATAATAGTTCATAATAACAATTGGATTCTGGATACTTTGGCCCATACAGATTATTATTACCTAATGGATAAGGGGATTTTTAATGAAGATTCCCAATCATTAAATGCACTTAGTGAAGGGCAAACACTGCTCATTCCAGATTCTCTACAAACCCAAAAAATAAGAGAAGTTATGGCCAACACCTATCTAGATATAAATATTCCAGAGTTTAGACTTCGTATTATAGAAGATGGAAAGGTAATCCAAAAGTTTCCGGTTAGAGTTGGCCAAAACAATAAGCGATACTTAAAAATGGCAAAAGGTGAAGTAGATTTGCGTACAAAACCCGGCATAGGAAAAATAGTTAGAGTTAATAAAAAACCATGGTTCATCAATCCTAAGGACAACCAAAGGTATTACAAAACAAATCGGGATGATAAAAAGGTCACTAACCTTCCAGCCATCCCTTGGATAGAGCCTGAAATTGACGGTCGCCGTCTTGGACAACTTATTCACCCTACAACAAATTTGGAAACGTTGGGCAAAGCCTACTCCAATGGTTGTATCGGCTTGCGGGAATCTGATGCATGGTTTGTATATTACTATGCTCCATTAGGCACAAAAGTGGTTATCCGGTACGATTTAACGGGAAAAGATAAGGAAGGAAAAGACATTCAATTTGAAAATATTTATCCAGGTTTTGAAAATGAAACATATAGAAAAGAAAGTATTGAATCTGCATTTAAAGCTATTGATGGAAAATCTATAAACGTTTGCGATTGTGGAGATTTAAACAACTAATAGTCTCAAACCAATCATTCCGACCAGAAATTTTCAAAACATGATCCAAGTGTTGAAATCCCGTTCTTTTTGTAAATAGGAGTTTATTTTTGTGTGAAGCAACCATTTCTTTCAATCCAAATTTTTTACATTATACTGAACATCCAGCAAATAAAACTTCCCATAAACAAAATCACCATCGGGAAATTGATAAACAGCATCTGCAGCAATGGGTAAATTATAGCCGTTGATAGTACCGTATTTTGTTACTGGAGTCGAAAACGGAACACTTTGATTGGAATTCACTTCCATCCTATCTTCTGAAATAAAATTAATTAGTTGATCCTTTTCGTTGAAATACAAAATGGCCGAAATAGTCGCTTTCTTGTTTGTGTAGGTTGCTTTTACGGATCTATCATCAATAGTTTGCCATTCAATTCTCTCGTCAATTAATGCGGCTGGAGCAAAAAGGCACATATCATTAAAATAGGTTACCGTTTCTGTTTTGAACATTTCAGGCTCTATTATATCCACAACTGGGAAAACCGATAAAAGTTTTATAAGCATAGAAGCCTCTTCATCTTTGTAAAAATGGTATCCTTGGGTAGGCAGTCCCTTGAAAATTGCCTTCATAAAAAACAAACGGGTCGGATTCTCAAAAAAGTTATACTGTTCCGAAGTGAAAGCAAACCAATCTTTTCCCTTTTCGCGCATTTCACCTTTAAAAATAGCTTTGGCAGTTTCTATTTTGGGCTTGCCAAGCACCCCGACGTATTTCAGATATTTTTGAATGGGAACGGGAAGATTTTCAATATCCTTTTCGGAAACAATTTCTTCGGAAATGGTTACGTTCTCAAAAGATTGGGATACATCCTGTTTGTATTGTCTTTCAAAGTTCCAGCCAGCTATTGCTATGATTGCAATAAACAAAACAATCACATTGGCGATGGAGCCGAATTTTGCATCCTGCCAATTCATAATAATCAAAACCTCCGAAAGTATTACCGCTCCTATTGCAATCCAAAACCAAAGATTGTTTTTCATCAGAAAAAGTACTCCTACAGTCACAAACGCCAAAGCAACCACTAGCCATAAAAGACCTTCCGGTTTTGAAAAATTTTGCGAAAGTTGTGGGATTTCAGCAAAGCCAAAAGCCTTTAAAAATCCCATCAAGTGAATAAGCCCGTGAATAGAGAGAAGGGTGACAAATGCAATTTTCATTTCAAAAAGATTTCGATAAGTTCAAAAAAATATTAAACCGTTGTAAGTTTAAATTTCAATCAAAAGATTTATGTGGAAAATCAAAACTCCAAAGCCAAGCCTATCCCGAAAGCAAAATAATTAAGCTTCAGCTCTGTGGAAACATTCGCAATCTCCAAATCTCTTGAAAGAGAGCGGTACCGAAGCATTGGACGCAAAGATAGACTTGGGGCAATCTCATAATCAACGCCCGCGGCAACTTGCCATCCAAAGCCGTGGCCTGTGTCCGCTGTGATGTCGCCCGTGTTATTTTCTAGCTCTATATGATTGTAAATCACGCCAGCACTTGCCACATAAGAAAAATGAGAGGTTCCAATGGGATGTATAATCTGGAAACCAAACGTATATCCCGTTTCATTCAAAGTAACATCATCCTTTGAAAATCTATCTTCTCCTTTAAACTGGTTCCAGCCCCAACCCGCATATGCAGCCAAATGGGGCATAATTTTGTATGCACCCGCAATCTCAAAGCCATAACCAACTTTAGCCTCGGTATTGCCCACATCACTAGTGGGAAAATTGAGACCGGGTCTAAATTCTACTGACCATTTTTCTTGGCCTTTTACAGTAAAAGAAAAAAGCAGGATTGCAATTACAAACAAAAAAATAGATTTCTTCATTGAAGTTGGATTTTGATTAAACACTATCCAAAATTAAGTTAGAATTAAGTACCATAAAATGACGGAAATCAGTTTAGAACTCTTTATCAATAACTTAAAGTGCTTTGGAAATAGAGTTTTTTGAGATTTGTTGACGTTTCCACCATTTAACGATTTCATACCACAACGCACTTAACATTCCAATCCCAACGCTGATGCCAACCTGGTTTAAGCCAAGTCTTTCAAATCCAAAGAATTTAGTGAATGGTGGCACCAAAAGAAGTGACAAAGTTATGCCAATGGTTATGCCAATCATAATCGGCACCAATCTGTTTTTATATTTGAATGTGGTGAAGATTGAATAGATGAAAGAACGGTTTACAAAAGTTAAAGCAATATTGGCGCTTATAAGCGTGGTAAAGACCATAGTCCGGGTTATAGATTCGTTATGGCTATAATTGACCGCCAATTGATAAACCATTAGCACACCTGCTGTAATTGCCAACCCTTGGATTATACTTGTAAAAAGTTCGCTCCAATTGAAAAATGTGCTTGAAAAAGGTCTCGGTTTTTGAAGCATGGAATCTTTTTCGAGCGGCTCGTTTTCATAGACTATCGAGCAGGTTGGGCCCATTATTAATTCCAACAAAATTACGTGTACGGGCGTAAAAATATTGGGATATACCCATCCTAAAACCAAGGGAATAAAAACGATAAGTATAATTGGAATGTGGATTGAAATAATATATTGAATAGCCTTTTTGAGGTTTGAATATATTTTTCGGCCCATGGCCACCGCCTCCACCATTTTGGAAAGATCATCATCCACCAGAACAAGCGACGCAGATTGTTTAGCAATCTCGGTTCCCTTCTTTCCCATTGCCACACCAATATTGGCAGCTTTTAGCGCGGGACCATCGTTTACGCCATCTCCGGTCATTGCAACTATGTGACCTTGCGCTTTGAGGGCGTTTATTATTTTGAGTTTGGCTTCGGGAAACATCCTGGCAAAAATGTTTTTTTCTGAAGTAATTTTTTGCAGCTCCATAGCATTTAAATTCACAAGCTCATCTCCTGAAACTACTTCCCCAGAACCTTTGAAATTCACTTTATTTGCAATGGCCATGGTAGTTTCAGCAATATCCCCAGTAATAATTTTAACAGCTATCCCCGCATTGTAAAAATCCTGAAACACTTTTGAAATATTTTCCTTCGGCGGATCATAAAAAGCGACCAATCCTTTAAATTCAAAACGGAAATCCTGTTGTTTCTTAGGCCAATCGGTTCCCTCAAAATTGGAAATTCCCACTCCCAAAACGCGATATCCTTCCGCAGCCAAAATAGTTATTTTCTGTTTTAAACTTTTTCTTTCGTCATCGCTTAACTTTGAAACGGCAATTATAGCCTCGGGTGCGCCTTTTGCAGCGATAATGCGATTGCCTTGGGCGTTTTCAAAAATGTGGGTCATCATCGGGGGTTTGCCGCCCAACGGATATTCGTGGACCATTTTAAAATTTGGTCGATCGTCAATTTTGACCATAGAATGATAAAATTTGTGTAGCGACTGTTCCATAGTATCAAAAGGAATGGGCTCACTGGCCCACATTGCTGTTGTGATGAGCTCTTTTTCACTTTCGGAAAGCGTTCCATCCAACGAAGTAATCTTGTCGGTTTCTAAAGTATAAATCCTGTCGAGTGCCATCTTGTTTTGGGTGATCGTACCGGTTTTGTCAACACAAATAACGGTTGCGCTGCCCAAGGATTCTACGGTTTTCATCTGTTTTACGATAACGCCCATATTCATAAGCCGCCAAGCGCCAATAGCCATAAAGGTGGTAAAGGCAACAGGAATTTCCTCCGGCAAAACACTCATTGCAAGTGTGAGCGCCTTCAAAAGACTGTCTAAAACATTTCCGGAATTGTAATAGTTGATTCCCCAAACCAATAGAAAAACAACCGCTCCCGCGATTACCATCTTTTTTACAAAATTGTTTATTTGGAGTTCAAGCGTAGATTTTTCAGAAGAAATGTCTTCAATGCTTTTACCTATTTTCCCAACCTTTGTCTGATTTCCCACTGCAGATATTTCGGCAATGGCAAGACCTCCTCCCACTTGGGTGCCCATGAAAATTTTGTTGTCTTCTGAAGAGGCGTTTTTTTCCACTGAAAAGGATTCTCCCGTTAAAATGGATTCGTTTACTGAGAAGTCATTGGAGTGCACAATAGTGCCATCTGCAACAATGGTTGAACCTTCCTCTACCATCAAAAAATCGCCAACTACAACTTCTTGGCTTTTAATTTCCACAACCGTACCGTTCCGGATTACCTTACAATTTGGTTGTGAAAGTTCCTTGAGTTTTTCTAATGCATCATGCGTTTTAGCATCTTGATAGAGCGATATTGCAGCAACCAAAAGAATTGCCGCTGCAAGAAAAATTCCGTCACCCGTATTTCCTGTGAAAAAATACAGTGTAGCAGCAACCAACAACAAAATGACCATTGGCTCTTTTAGCAGCCCTTTTATTGCTTCAAAAAATGGGTTCCTTTTCTTGGATTCGAGAATGTTTGAACCAAATTTTTCACGTAAAGCCAAAACTTCAGAATCCGAAAGACCCTGAATGTCAAAATTCTCTACAGCCATATATTTAAACTAATAGCATTAATTTATTGTCTATGAAAGTACCTATTCCCTTTTTAATTTTCTATGATAAATATCAATGAGAAATTTCTAATGTAGTTTCTGTCCCCCTAAAATTTAAAATTCATCTAAAAGTTAATGTCAATTTTTTAAAATAATGTTTAACCTTGTAGTAAAGATTTCAAAAAACTAAATTCTTAAATGGAAATCACTGAAATATTAGGCTATTTGGGAGCGCTTATGGTTGGCGTGGTCCTAGGTCTAATAGGTGGTGGGGGCTCAATCTTGACTGTTCCCGTATTAGTTTATCTCTTTTCTTTAAACCCCATTGTTGCAACGGGATATTCGCTGTTTGTGGTGGGAACATCTGCTCTTGTTGGCGCTATTCGCAATATAAAAAAAAAGCTTGTTGATTTTAAAACAGCTTTCATTTTTGCAACTCCTGCTTTTATTTCTGTCTATTTAACAAGAAGGTTTGTCCTTCCTGCGATACCTGAAAACCTATTTGTGTTGGATGGCTTTACGCTTACAAAAGACATTGCAATAATGCTGTTTTTTGCAATAGTCATGCTTGCTGCTTCTATAACAATGATTATCAACAAAAGCCCCGAACCAAAAATCGGTTCAAAAGTTTCATACAATTATCCTTTAATTATTCTCCAAGGTGTTTTTCTTGGTTTTGTAACTGGCGCAGTGGGTGCTGGTGGCGGATTTCTAATTATCCCAGCTTTGGTTTTATTGGCGAAATTACCGATGAAAAAGGCCGTAGCAACCTCTCTACTCATTATTGCCATAAACTCATTGATAGGCTTTACCGGCGATCTTGCAACTCTTGAAATTGACTGGAAATTCCTTTTAATTTTTACCGCAATTTCAATCGTCGGAATATTTATCGGAATAAGACTGAATACTTTTGTTGATGGCAAAAAACTTAAAAAAGGATTCGGTTGGTTTGTATTGCTGATGGGTGTCTATATAATCTTCAAAGAGTTTTCCAACTGATCCTTTTCAATATTCTTACAATGGAATATTACCGTGTTTACGGTTCGGCCGCGGCACGTCTTTGGTTTCCAACATTGCAAAAACTTTCAATAATTTTCTGCGCGTCTCCCTAGGCTGAATAACTTCATCAATAAATCCGCGTTGTGCTGCTTTAAAAGGATTTGCAAAAGTTTCAGCATATTCCGCTTCTTTTTCCGAAAGTTTCAACTCAGGATTTTCGGCAGCAGCAATTTCCTTTCTGAAAATAATCTCACTGGCGCCCTTCGCGCCCATCACGGCAATTTCAGCAGTTGGCCACGCATAATTCATATCTGCGCCAATGTGTTTGCTGTTCATAACATCATACGCACCGCCATAGGCTTTTCTGGTAATTACAGTAACACGCGGCACGGTTGCTTCACTTAAAGCGTAAAGTAATTTGGCCCCGTTTAGAATAATGCCATTCCATTCTTGGTCCGTTCCCGGAAGAAAGCCCGGAACATCAACCAAAACTAATAACGGAATATTAAAACAATCGCAGAAACGCGTAAACCGTGCTCCTTTTTTGGAACTGTCCACATCCAAAACGCCCGCTAAACTCATCGGTTGGTTTGCAACGATACCTATGCTTCTTCCGCCAAGTCTTGCAAAACCAACTATAATATTTTCTGCGTAATCCTTATGCACTTCAAAAAAGGAATCTTCGTCAATTATTCCATTGATTACGTCGTGCATATCATAGGGCTTGTTGGCTGAATCTGGGACAATGGTTTCCAGCTCATCCCGAAATTCATTAACAGCTTCAAAAGGCAATTTCTCTGTAATGGATTTATTATTCTGCGGAAGATAACTTAGCAGGGTTTTAATCTGTTCCAAACAAACAATGTCATTTGCGGCCACAAAATGTGTTACCCCGCTTTTAGTGGCGTGCGTTCGTGCGCCGCCCAATTCTTCCGAAGTTACGTTTTCATTGGTAACAGTTTTTACCACGTTCGGTCCAGTAACAAACATATAACTGCTGTCCTGCACCATCAAAGTGAAATCGGTCATCGCTGGTGAATAAACCGCGCCACCAGCACACGGCCCCATAATTGCCGAAATCTGTGGAACAACGCCAGAAGCTTGCACATTTCTGTAAAAGATATCTGCATACCCGCCCAAAGAGCGAACGCCTTCCTGAATACGCGCCCCACCCGAATCGTTCAAACCAATTATTGGCGCACCAACACTCACGGCATGATCCATTATTTTACAGATTTTCTCGGCGTGTGTTTCAGAAAGAGCACCGCCAAAAACCGTGAAATCCTGTGCGAAAACATATACCAAACGGCCGTTGATTGTTCCGTAGCCCGTAACAACTCCATCGCCGTAATACAATTCCTTTTGCATATCGAAATCGGTGGTTCGGTGGGTGACGAGAATCCCCATTTCTTCAAAAGAGCCTTCGTCCAGAAGATATTCCACACGTTCGCGGGCGGTAAGCTTTTTCTTTTCGTGCTGTTTAGCAATTCGTTTTTCTCCACCGCCTTTTTTTGCTTCGGAAATGATTTCTTGCAGTTTTTTATTGTTGTCGGTCATATTTCAATTATTTCTCTGCGCCCTCTGCGCCTTTGCGGTAAATATTCCACCGCAGAGGGCGCAGAGGGCGCAAAGTATTTATTTCGGTAATCGAAGTTTTTCTGAATCTTTTAAATAATGCTTTAATGCGAAAAGAGCCGCTACCCTTGCTTCTTCTTCATTGATTGCTTTTAGTTTTTCTTCGGAATAGTATTTTTTTACAAAATTGGTGTCGAAATTTCCACTTCGGAAGGCTTCGTGCTCAAAAACGAATTTTCCAAACGGAAGTGTTGTGCTTACACCCTCAATATTATAATCCGAAATAGCTTCCAGCATTGTTTGCATCGCTTCATTTCGGGTTTTTCCGTAGGTAATCAATTTTGACAGCATTGGGTCATACTGAATTGGAACCTGCATACCTTCGGTAAAACCATCGTCCACCCGA
>JBBQUI010000057.1:0-15800 GCA_038212575.1 Flavobacteriales bacterium | reverse complement strand
CCACCGAGGAAATTTTCCCCATTGAAATAGACATGGCAAGAGTAAAAAGAAGCCGTGAACTTGGCGTGATGCGCTTGGGCCAACCTCTCAAGAGTTTCCGTGACCATCTTGGTGATTTCAGTATTTATACTCCCAAAGCCAAACACCCGTATCTCGATTCTTTAGGTCCCCTTATAAAACCAACAAAAGTGGACGAACTAGAACATCTCAAGAAAATGGAAAGCGAAATAGAACTTCCGGTAAGCGTAATGAGCTATAAAGGTGATGGCTATGAAAAATAAATGTAGAGAATAGGAATATTATCTGTCCCGTTATTGACAAAATATGGATAAATTAAATAGGTAATTAAGAATTGTGTGCCTTTAGGTACAAAATATGAAACCGGCATATTCAGTACCTAACGACACAGAGAGTTTGTACATATTCTTTTTCACCGGTATGTACTTCCTAATGGAACAAACAAAAGATTATGTAAGTATTAACGGAATTTCCACTGCAATCGTGGTAACATCTAAAATAAAATTATTATGGGAACAATGCAATCAAAACCGAAAAGTACAAAGAGTAAAATGAAGGATTTCATTACTTGGTTCGAAATACCTGTACTCAACCTGAAACGGGCCACTGCTTTTTATAATCATATTTACGATATTAAGATGGAAACTACGGAAATGAACGATTACTCCATGGCAATTTTTCCGGTAACTACTGGTATTGGAGGGGCTTTGGTCGAAGGGCAGGGTTGTGTACCCAGTGAAACGGGAGCCCTGATTTATTTAAACGGAGGCAAGAACCTTCAGCCAATACTCGATAAAGTGGAAGATGCCGGAGGACGTGTAATTATGTCAAAAACCAAGATAAGTGACGATGCCGGCCATTTTGCGCTGTTTATTGATAGTGAGGGAAATAAATTGGCCATTAATTCCAAACAATAAAAGATGCTGACCAAAAAGAAAAATATTAGTGCACCTTATTACAGTATTGGCCAACTTCGTGTCGCCAAATGGCGGGATTTGAAGCTGGAAAGTGCTGAACTCAGCCAGTGCAAAAAAGAATCAAAAAACGAAAAGGAGCACACCAATAAAGTAAAAGCATTATTACACGAGCTTAGAACCATTGAACAGTACTTTGTTTATCCAGGAAAAGTAAAGTTGGAAAAACTTTGCAACGCCTTAGATAGACAGGAGTACGTATCCTTGGCCCATAATATTACCGAAATCAACAAACAGTTGGTAAGCGATAATTATTTGAACAATCCTTTTTCAAATACTTTAGATGATAATGAACAAACCCGACCTGAAGACATCAGAGAACTTTCATCCGGTCAAAAGAAAAACTATTTTGAGGTTCTTTTTGTGGAAGACCTTCCTGCTAATGATGAGTTGGCGTTGCATGAAAAATTGCAAGAGTTGCGCGAACCCAATGAGCAGTTTACCTATGATTTTTTAGTACAGCGTTCTTTTCAGGATGCGCTTATAGCATTACTCTTTAATCCGAATCTTCAGGCAGTGGTCATCCGGTATGCCCCTCCGTATGCGTCGGCAAATATTTCATCGCTATTGAAGCCCTATATTCAGAATGTGTTGAAAATAGATTTGGAGCATAAGCAGACATCTGAGTTGGGTCCACTTTTAGGCGAATTGGTAAAACAATTTCGACCAGAATTGGACACTTATTATGTAACCGATACTTCGCTTACCGATTTAAAGGACAGTACGCTACAGCAGTTTAGCCGGATTTATTATCGCAAAGAAGATTTACAGGAACTCCATCTTGGTATTATTCGTGGGGTTCGCGAACGTTTTGACACACCCTTCTTCAGTGCTTTAAAAGAATATAGCCAAAAGCCCACAGGAGTTTTTCACGCTATGCCCATTTCTCGAGGTAATTCTGTCTTTAAATCCCGATGGATTAAGGATTTTGGCGAATTTTATGGAAGAAACATGTTTTTGGCCGAAACCTCATCTACCACTGGAGGTCTCGACTCTTTGCTCCAGCCAACTGGGCCTTTAAAAAAAGCACAGGAAATGGCGGCTGAAACCTATGGTGCCCAGCGTACTTTTTTTGTAACCAACGGAACTTCCACGGCAAACAAAATTGTGCTTCAGGCAATCATTGAACCCGGGGATTTGGTTTTAATTGACCGAGATTGCCATAAAAGCCATCACTACGGGATGGTACTAGCAGGTGCTTATCCTGTTTATTTGGACTCGTACCCCATTGAAGAATATTCCATGTACGGGGCCGTTCCTTTGAAAAGCATTAAAGAAAAAATGCTGCAATTACGGGACGCAGGAAGGTTGGACAAAGTGAAAATGTTGCTACTCACCAATTGTACTTTTGACGGGCTGGTTTATAACGTTGAAAAAGTGATGCAGGAAGTACTTGCCATAAAACCAGACATGATTTTTCTTTGGGATGAAGCCTGGTTTGCATTTGCCGGTTTCACATATATTTATAAGCAACGTACAGGTATGTTCAGTGCGCGAAAACTTTTTAATAAATACAGGAGCGAAGCATATAGGAAAGAATACAAAGCCCATTTAAAACATCTTTCAAACGGGGAGCAGCCCAAATTGCCCGACCCCGATAAAGTATGCATTCGGGTTTATTCCACCCAAAGTACCCATAAAACCTTGAGCAGCTTTAGACAGGGCTCCATGATTCATATTTGGGATGAGGATTTTAGAAAAAAATCTGAAAACACTTTTCTGGAAGCCTATATGACCCATACTTCCACCTCGCCCAATTATCAAATGCTCGCTTCGTTGGACGTTGGAAGACGGCAAGTAGAATTTGAAGGTTTTGAAATGGTTGAAAAAAGCATTGAAATGGCAATGGTTCTTCGTGCTAAAGTGACCAACAATCCAAAACTGAGCAAATATTTTGATGTGCTTACCGTAAAGGATTTTATACCCGACGAATATAGGGAATCCGGTTTAGGGGAATATTATGATCCAGCCATCGGTTGGAACCGAATGGAAACCGCTTGGGAGAAAGATGAGTTTATGCTCGACCCCACAAAAATAACCCTTTTTATAGGAAGGACCGGAGTGGACGGGGATACCTTCAAAAACAAATATTTGATGGATCAGTTCAACATTCAGATAAACAAAACTTCTAGAAATACGGTTTTATTTATGACCAATATTGGTACAACGCGTGGGAGTGTAGCTTATCTTACCAATGCCCTTTTAACAATTGCGGAACAGTTGGATGAAGAATTCAGGTCGTTAAATAGTCGTGAAGCCGAAATTGCTGAAAAACGCATACACTCACTTATAAAGGACGTACCGCCTTTGCCAGATTTCAGTTATTTCCATTCGTCTTTTAGGGCAGTTCCAGGGGTTCCCGGGGGCAATATTCGCGAAGCTTTTTTTATGTCGTACAATGAATGTAATTACGAATATATTTCACTTAGCGATTGTAAGAAAGCAATGGAGAACGGCCGGGAACTGGTGGCTTCATCTTTTGTAATCCCCTACCCACCAGGTTTTCCAGTATTGGTACCTGGGCAGGTAGTAAGTGAGGAAATCATTAATTTTATGTTGGCCCTCGACGTAAAGGAAATACACGGCTACCGGGCAGATCTCGGACTGCGCATTTTCCGCGACAGTCTTCTCAACCGCCAAAAAACCGGTACGGCTTTAGGCGCATTGGCAATAGGAAATTCGAAAAAAAATAAAGTTTAAATTTAAATTAAAACACAACAATTATGAGTACCGATAAAACTACAGCCAAAGCAAAGACCAAAACTACAACAGTAAAAAAAGTGAAGTCTGCAACAAAAGATAAAACCACAGCAGCTACCAAAAAGCAAACTGGTAGGCCTGCAAAAAAAGTGTCTAATCCAAAACCAGCCCTCAATGGAATCCCTGATTTGCGCCGTTTCTTTTATAAAAACGAAACACCTATTTATTTTATTAGCGCCACAAACTTTAACCTTTTGGGAGCCGATGAGTGGATAAAAGGCTTCAAATTCATTAACTATATTGAGTGTTTTGATGGGCTCCATCCAAATGTTTTTTCGCCCAAGGAAGAAATCCCCCATGATGATTTTGAAAGTATTGAAGACATCAATAATTACCTTTTGCAACACCCCGAAGTACAGGAATATATAAAATCCAGGAAAAAAGGAGGGAAAGCAGGAAAGGCCATGTTTTTAATGTTCAACGAAACAACAGAGAAGCTTGCCAAGAAACTGGGGCTAGAAATTATGTTCCCATCTGCAAAAATGCGGACCTCCATGGACAATAAAGTAAACACAAACCGCCTAGCCGAAAAAGCGGGAGTGGCCTGTGTGCCGTATGTACTTTCAAATGTGAAAGATTATGCACACCTTCAAAAAGTTTCGAAGAAGTTGGGTGATGATTTGGTTATTCAAACTCCCTTTGGCGATTCTGGCCATACCACTTTCTTTATTTCAAACGAAGAAGAATTTAAAAAATACGAGGATGAGATAATCGCAGAAAAGGAAGTAAAAATAATGAAACGCATCAATTGTCGTGGTTCTGCCATAGAAGCATGTGTTACGAAGCAAGGAACTGTGGTCGCCCCTTTGATGACAGAGCTTGTTGGTTTTAAGGAACTTACTCCATATACAGGTGGTTGGTGCGGAAATGAGATCTTCCCAGATTCTTTTACGCCTGCCATTCGGAAAAAAGCCCGGGAATATACCCAGCTTTTTGGAGACCAGTTGCGCAAGGAAGGCTATAAAGGGTATTTTGAACTCGACTTTTTGATCGATAATGATAATGGCGAAATTTATTTGGGCGAATTGAATCCCCGGGTTACTGGAGCTAGCTCCATTACAAACCACGCAGTTTTTGCTCTTGCAGACGCGCCTTTGTATCTGTTTCATATTTTGGAATGGATGGATGTGGATTATGATCTTAACATTAAAGCCATAAACGACCGCTGGGCAAAACAGGAAAATACTGATAGTTGGAGCCAATTGATTATAAAACATACGAAAAAAACCATTGAGCATGTAACTGAAGCACCAAAATCGGGAATATGGAGAATTTTTGATAATGGGCATATACAGTTTAACCGTATGGATACCCACAGACGTTCTGTGGAAAGCGAAAATGAAGCTTTCTTCCTTCGTATAACCAACAAAGGCGATTATCTATATGAAGGTGCCGATATGGGCATACTCGTTACCCGTGGTAGAATGATGACTGATAACTTTCAACTTACCAAACGTGCCAAAACATGGATTAACGCCATTCATAATAACTATGTCTCTACAGTTGTGGACGACAAGACCGAGCAGCCTGAAATTATTGGAAGTCTCACTAAATAATTCGAAATCCAGGTTTCAACTTAGAGATTGCCTTACCGAGAAAATAAAAAATTATATGGAATTCAAAAGTATCAATCCTTACAACGGGGAAACCGTTGGAAATTATCTTGCAGAAGCAGATGAAGCAGTTATGGATAAGCTGAAAAATGCTGAAGCTGCTTTTAAAAAATGGCGAAAAGTACCATTGAAAGATCGCACTTTATTGATGGCGAAGGCGGGTAACGTTTTGCGAGAAAACGTTGAAGAATACGCACAAATGATAACTTTGGAAATGGGCAAGCCTATAACCGAATCCCGCGCGGAAGTGAACAAATGCGCTTGGGTATGCGATTATTATGCTGAAAACGCCCAAATATTTCTTATGGATGAGGTTATTGAAACCGATGCCCAAAAAAGTTTTGTACGTCATGACCCAATAGGAGCCGTTTTCGCCATAATGCCATGGAATTTTCCCTTTTGGCAAGTGTTCCGTTTTGCCGCGCCCACATTAATCGCTGGGAATGTAGGTCTTTTAAAGCATGCACCCAACGTTTTTGGATGTGCCAAACAGATCGAGAATGTATTCAAAAAAGCTGGTTTTCCAGAAGGTGTTTTTCAGAATTTAATAGTGCACCACGACAGAACCGAGAGTATAATTGCACATGAAACTGTAAAGGCAGTAACACTAACCGGAAGTGAAAAAGCAGGGGCGGCCGTTGCCCAGATTTCGTCAAAATACATAAAGAAAAGCCTATTGGAATTGGGTGGCAACAATTCATTTATAGTCTGGAATGATGCCGATGTTGACAAGGCTGTCGCTACTGCACTCACTGCACGTATGCTCAACTGTGGGCAGAGCTGTATTGCAGCCAAGAGATTTATTCTTTTGGATGGAATTTATGATGAATTTGTGTTGAAATTCACAGCTGCGGTAAAAAAACTAAAACCTGGAGATCCAAGTAAAGAAGATACCCAGGTAGGTCCCTTGGCTCGCAAGGACTTGGCAGACCAACTTCAACAACAAGTAAGAAATTCTGTTAAAATGGGAGCAGAACTTTTATTGGGCGGAAATCAAAAAGGAGCGTACCACGAACCCACCATTTTGGGCAACGTAAAGCCTAGGATGCCCGTTTTTGATGAAGAAACTTTTGGGCCCGTAGCTGCTATGATAAAAGTAAAAACCATTGAAGAAGCTTTTGCTCTTTCGGAACAATCAAGGTATGGACTTGGCGTAACCGTCTGCACCGCCAATATTGAAAAAGCCCTTGAATATGCTGGGGAGGTGAGTGATGGCGCCTACTTTATAAACGAATTGGTAAAAAGCGATCCTAGGCTTCCGTTTGGAGGTGAAAAACGCTCAGGTTATGGACGTGAATTGGCTAAGGATGGGATGATGGAGTTTATGAACCGGAAGACGGTTTATGTGAAATAATTCAATTTTAAAAGTCGCTTCATCTAAAAAAATAGTACCTATAAAAGCAAGAAAAACTCTTATTGGTTAAACAAACAAAAAAAAATTATGTTACAATTGAATTTTAATTCAATCTCAGAAGAATTACCCGGTAAAAAATGGCAAAAGCTGTTTCAAAAACATTGGCCAGCGTACAAAGCATGGTTTGAGTCAAAAGGAGCTGTTTACAATCCCGATCTATCAACAGCACAGGCCCAATTGGAAAAATACATGCCCAAATTTATGCCAACCTACATCAAATTACTCGACTTGGCAGGGAATGATCCTATTGCGGCCCGTTTTTTAACGGGATACCAACCCCCTGCATATATTACAGGTTGTTCTCAAGTTGTTTATCAGGATAAACCACAATTGGTACGTAACTACGACTATCACCCAAATCTATGTGAAGGAACCTTACTAAACAGCGCTTGGAACGGTAAGCACGTTATTGCTGTAGGGGATTGTTTATGGGGCGTAGTAGATGGTATGAATACTGACGGTTTGGTCGCTTCCCTAACTTTTGGGGGGCGCAAGGTAGTAGGCAAAGGGTTTGGCATCCCTTTTATTTTAAGATATGTTCTGGAATTTTGCAGTAACGTAAAAGAAGCGGTTGAAGTTCTTAAACACATACCTACACATATGGCCTATAATGTCATGGTACTTGACAAAACAGGCAATTCTAAAATGTTGCAACTTGCTCCAGACCACAAACCAATTGTTACGGAAATGAAAGTATCCACCAATCACCAAGGGAAAATTGACTGGCCGGAGCACGCTCGTTTTTCCAAAACATTGGAGCGGGAAAAGTTTCTTGTGGACTTGCTTGAAAAAGATAATTTGACTGATGAGAAAATTGCCAAGTCTTTTTTGGATACCCCGCTCTTTAACAGGCAATACAAAGATGGTTTCGGAACAATTTATACCTCTGTATATCGCCCTGCAGAAGGGTATATGGAATTGCGCTGGCAAGATGAGAAAATTCGGCAATCTTTTTCAGATTTTGCAGAGGGTCAAAATTTAATTTCCTATACAGAAAGAATTCCTTCAAAAACTGGAAAAGAAGTTGCATTACCAACGTCAGGAAATATTCCACAATACAGTGAAAAAGCTTACGATTGGGAAGCTTATGGAAAGGCTTGGGAAACCGACCAACCCTCACAATTGGCACAACTTATTGTACAATCCATAGGGAACGCAATGGGTATATCCAACAGTCCTGCCTTGAAAAAAATTAAAGAGACCCTAGATTCAGAAACAAAAAAACGCGGACAAATACCTTGGGAAATGCTCGCAGATATTTGGGCAAATATGGGCAAAAGCTATTAATAGGGTGAAGGTAAGATTGTGATGAAGACGTTCTATGTGAAATAAAACCACTATTTTTTCTTGAGCAGCTCTTTGGCCCAATCTATGGCCAAACAGCAGGTATTTCCGTATGAACCTTCCCCGTTTTCGTTTAATTGGTAAGCATTGATGAAATTATAATAGGCAGTAATTGATCGTTTGCTATTTTTAGCTTTTATCAACACGTCATAAGAGGATTGTCGGTATTGCTTGGCCATAATATCATCCACATATCTTTTTAGGGTTTCATCGGAAACCTCTATTTCTTTGTCCATTTTTTTTCGGTACTCTTTTCTTTCCGCTTTGTTTCTTATGCCAAGTTTTCGCAATTCGCCGCGCTTGTAGGAGAGATAATCTTCTTTATATTTGGACGGCCACGCCATCAATGAATTGTCCTTTTCATCGGGAGGATAAAGCCATAAACATTTTTTGAGGTGTTTTTTTAATTTTCGGGGGAGTTTGAATTTTTTCATAGGTAAAGAGAATGGGAAATAAAGATCCGTTAATATTCAATCATTGTACCCCCAGAACGATAGTGGGGTCAATATCCAATTTCACGCTGATCTTCCTTGCAACATTTAAAGGTGGTTCGCTTTTGCCGTTGAGGTATTCGCTTACCCTTGACGTGCTTACACCGAGAAGTTCAGAAAGTCTTTTTTGATTAAGTCCTTTTTCATACATTCTCAATTTAATAACTTCTATAAGGGTAGGAATCTCGACAGGGTATGCAACTTCCTCATAATCTGCGGCTAAATCGGATAATAAATCCAATTCAATAAAATTTTTATCGTCTGTGGATGTGTCATTTCCCACAACTTTGAGGAGTTCCTCAATACGGTCGCAAACCGTTTTGTATTCTTTTTCGTTTTTAATAGCTCTCATAATTATTAAATATTTGAACAGTCGATTTTATCATAGTCCGAATGGGTGCCAATATACCTAATGTAAACCTTTTTTGATGCAAAAATAATAATGCAAACAAGTCTGAAATCATTTCCTTTAATATTAAAAACATACCGGTTGTTTCCGACATAATTGACGCTGTTAAAGATTTGTTTTATTTCCGATAGGTTATTCCATTCACTTCGTTTGGTTTTAAAATACCATTCATTCAATGCCCCTTTAGAAATCGGGTAGCTATTGATAAACTTTTTTATATAGGAATATGTTACTATACGCATAATAGCTGTGTACAAAGATAATTTAATTTGCTAATCAAAACAAAATTACAAATTACAAAATTATTTCCCGATGCAAAAATTAGCAAAGATATTCCCTAAAAGCTCGTCATTGCTCACTTGCCCTGTAATTTCACCAAAATGATACAGCGCCTGTCGTATGTCAATGGCCAGCAAATCACCACTCAAACCGCTGTCAATACCTTCCTGTACTTTTATGATTTCTTCCAAAGCTTTCAGCATGGCATCGTAATGGCGACTGTTAGTAACAATGGTTTCGTTATTGCGGAGCGCGCCGGTGTTTACAAATTCGAGCAATTTATTTTGAAGTTCGGTAACACCATTTTTCGTTTTCGCAGAAAGTAATAGAAAAGAAGACCCTTCGACTGCGCTCAGGGTGACATATAGTTGTTTTGTTTCTTCATCTGAAAGTTTATCCACTTTGTTGGCAACAATCACAAGATTTTTTAAAGGATATTTGTTTTTGATGGTTTCAATTTCAACCTGAAACTTGGAACCTGAAACCTGAAACTTTTCAGAATCAAAGAGGTAAATAACAACTTGCGAAGCTTCAATCTTTTCAAATGTTTTCTTTATTCCCAAGCCTTCAATAACGTCTACTGTGTCGCGAATTCCCGCAGTATCAATAAAGCGGAAACCAATGCCGCCGATGCTTATTTCATCTTCAATAGTATCGCGGGTAGTTCCTGCAATTTCTGAAACTATTGCGCGGTCTTCATTCAACAGGGCATTTAAAAGCGTCGATTTTCCAACGTTTGGCTCACCAACAATAGCCACGGGAATCCCATTCTTAAGTACATTTCCTGTAGCAAAGGAGTCTATCAAGCGTTTCAAGACCTGTGTTATTTTTGAAATAAGTTTCTGAAATTCTTCGCGGTTGGCAAACTCTACGTCTTCTTCGGCAAAATCGAGTTCCAATTCTATAAGACTTGCAAAATTGAGTAATTCTTGGCGAAGCTTTTTTATTTCGGAAGAAAAGCCGCCACGCATCTGCTGTATGGCTAATTGGTGGCTCGCGGCACTGTCGCTGGCTATTAGGTCGGCAACTGCTTCTGCCTGGCTTAAATCCATTTTTCCATTAAGGAAAGCACGAAGGGTAAACTCACCCGCTTGCGCCATTCGGCAACCTTTCCTAAGGCATAATTGAATTATTTCCTGCTGAATATAGTTACTGCCGTGGCAGGAAACCTCTACCACATCTTCGCCTGTATAGCTATTTGGATTTTTGAAAATCGTGGTTAGCACTTCGTCTATAACCCGTTCTCCGTCTTTTATATTACCCAAATGCACTGTATGGGTTTTCTGCTTTGCGAGTTCCTTTCCAGAAACGGAGATGAATATTGATGAAGCAAGGTCGATTGCATTCGGCCCCGAAAGTCGGATAACCGCGATTGCACCTGCACCCGCTGGGGTTGCCATTGCCACTATGGTGTCTGTGTGTGTCATTGTCTGCAAAGGTAACATTACTTTGGAAAAGTTTGTACAAGTTGAAGTTAGCGGACATAAAAAAAGGGTTGCTTGAATGCTACCCTTTTTTTTTTGAATATTTTATTTCATCAATATGCAAAATTCTTAAAGTTTCCGTTCATAGTAACTGTCGGTCCCGCCCCTGAATTTGCCGTGATGGTAAAGTTTCCGGATATCAACCGCCCATCCTCGCTTTCAGGATTTTCACGATTTTCCAAGATATTTATTTCTCCTTCGGAAGAATTGTAAGTTACTTGGTTGGTTTGATCCCTAATTATAACGTTTGTTACAAATCCGTTGGTGTCCACGTCCCCAATAATTTTGGTAATTCCACTTCCAAAACCCCCTGTCTGGTTTAAAAAAATGCGAACAATGTTCGTGTTGGCATCAGTTACTGCAAGGGTTAGAGCGTTGTCGTTGTTGTAATCACTTGAATAGAAGCCCAAGCGTGACTCATAATTGCTGCCGAAGCCTCCGCCATTTATTGTGGCACTAAATTCTGCTTCGGGAGCGCTTCCGCCACCATCGCCATCATCTTTTTTAGAACAGGAAATAATTAATACCGAAAGAAATAAAATGCAAATTGTTTTTAAGGTTTTCATGTGTGTAGTTTTTAGTTATTATTGATTTTAAGGATTAAACTAACTACACATCGAAATGATAAAGAATATGTCATCACAATTTTGAAATAAAAAAATCCGCCCAATTAGGCGGATTTCTTAAAATAATAATCTAAAAATCTAAGAATCTAAGAATCTAAGAATCAATTGTTCAGCATCACCGGCATTACAAGCATAGTAACTGTTTCACCTTCGTCCAGTCCATCAACAGGAGTAAGAATCCCTGCGCGGTTTGGCAAGCTCATTTCCAAAGAAACTTCATCGCTAGTAAGGTTGTTCAACATTTCGGTAAGGAAACGGCTGTTGAAACCAATTTGCATATCATCGCCTTGGTAATCGCAGGTTAAACGCTCTTCGGCTTTGTTGCTGTAGTCTATATCTTCTGCAGAAATATTCAATTCGGCTCCAGCGATTTTCAAACGAATTTGGTGCGTGGTCTTACTGGAGAAAATAGAAACCCTACGAACGGAATTCAAAAACTGGTTTCTGTCAATAACCAACTTGTTTGGGTTTTCCTTCGGAATAACCGCTTCGTAGTTTGGATATTTCCCATCAATCAAGCGGCAAACCATTTCGGTATTCTCAAAAATGAATTTTGCATTACTGTCGTTATATTCAATAGTCACTTCGTCTTCGCTACCGGCAAGAATACTTTTTAAAAGTGTTAAAGGCTTTTTCGGCATAATGAATTCCGCAGTTTGTGAAGCACTAATGTCGTCACGGGTGTATTTCACCAATTTGTGCGCATCGGTTGCTACAAACACTAGGTTGTCTGTTGAAAACTGAAAGAAAACACCGCTCATTACGGGTCTTAAATCATCATTTCCCGAAGCAAAAATCGTTTTGCTAATTGCGGTTGCAAGCACATCACCTTGCACAACAGTTGAAGAAGGATCTTTCAATTCAACAGCGTTTGGAAATTCTTCGCCACTGGCGTATGCCAAAGCATATTTTCCGTGGTTGCTGCTTATTTCAATAGTGTTATTGTCTTCAACAGTAAATGTCAAAGGCTGTTCAGGAAAAGTTTTTAGCGTTTCCAACAACAATCTTGCAGGAATGCAGACCAATCCTTTTTCGGTGCTTTCAACCTCCAACTTTGAGGAAATTGTGGTTTCCAAATCGGAAGCTGAAACGGTAAGGGATTTTCCGTCCAGATTGAACAGAAAATTATCTAAAATAGGCAGGGTATTGTTGTTATTGATAATACCGCCCAAAACTTGCAGTTGTTTTAATAAATACGAACTCGATACGATGAATTTCATTGAATATTTATTTTTTTGATCAGAATATTGATAAATGCCTTGATTTTAGCATACCTACAAATATATTTCAAATGAAGTGTTTGTTAAAACAAACTTATCAACATTCAACGGGTGTATTTGCGTTTGCGGTAGAAGGTGAAAACGATTCCGAAAAGGGCCAATAAACCCAACGGTAACAGTATATTAAGCATTTGCCACTTGCTTCTCTGCTCCACAGTTTTTTGTGGATCGAGAAATGGCACCGCAATTTGACGCGTTCTAATGTTTATAAGTCCGCTGTCGTCGAGAAGGTAATTGACGGTATTCAGCAGAAATTCCTTATTTCCGTAGAATTGATTGGTCATTTTATCAAAACCAAGTTCCATTGGACGGTTGCCCTGCATTTGGTTTTTTATGATGTCACCATCGCTAATAACAACCATTTTTGAAGGTTTTCCATTGTCTATGTTTTTCAGTTCGCCCTTTAATTTTATTGGCTTTACCCGGTTTTTAAATACTGAAGTGAAACTTCCTTCCAACAAAACAGCAAGTGGAATTTCGCCTGCGTTGTATTCGTTTGGATTTGGACCTTCGTTAACAACTTGCAAATTTTCAGGGATTTCCACATCAAAATCAATAGGAAAGGGAAGTCCCACAATTTTTGAAATTGGCGAAGTGGAAAGCAGAACAGTTTTTTTAATGTTGTTCGGGAGTGTATCAATAGCACTTGCATAATCAAACTTTACAGCTTCAATATTCGAAACAATTGGGTGATTGTTTGCAGTGCTGCTCAGCGGACTGAAAAACCACGGATAGCGGTTGTATTGTGCTTCACGCTCATCGCCGCTGGCCAAAACGATGGGTGCAGAATATACATCTTTCACCAAATTTGGATTGATTCGGATTCCGTATTTGAAAAAGAAATCATTCAAATTCAAATCTTTTCCGAAAGCGAAGGTTTTTCCGCTAACCGTATCGACTTGCATTTGAGTGGCATCCAAAAGCCAAAGCGATTTCCCGCCATTCATAATATATTGGTCCAGCACATATTTTTCGGCATCGCTGAAAGCTTCTGTGGGCTGCGCGGCCACAATTAAATCAAAACCTTCCAATGCTTTTAAAGTTTTTTCAGGATTGGAAGCAACGGAATCGAGCGTAAAGGGTGCAATAAAATAGTATTCACGCAAAGTTGAAAAGAAATCAGCGATGTAACGATCGTCATACTCGCCATTTCCTTTTAATACTGCTATTTTTTTGGACTTTTCAGTTGCCAATTTTTTAAAGCCATCTGCAAAAGCATATTGCAAATTTTGAAGCGAACTGTTCACTCTTTCTTCCGAAGTAGCGCCGAGTTGGTTTTTTAGTAACCCAATTTTTACCGATTTGCCATCGTGATGGGCAAGTGCCCAAGGATAAACGAGCTCGGTGCTCTGCTTGCCACTTTCAGTAACCGAAACCTGTGCTGGCGTCAATCCAAATTTTTCAAATTGCGATTGAAAGGCTTCGTTGCCTTTTTCGGTTGGATTGATAAATTCAAATTTTATATTGGAATTGTAGGCCGAAAACTCCTCTAAAAGTTGTTCAGTTTCGTTTTGAAGTCTTCTAAATTCTGGAGGAAAATTTCCTTTTAGAAAAACATCAACTATAAGTGGCGAATTCACTTGGTCTACAATTTCCTTTGCTTCTTCGGAAAGGGTGAAACGCTCGTCCTGCGTAAGGTCGAAGCGTTTATAAAAGTAGTTTCCGAGTACATTCAAAAGAATTAACCCTGCAATTAAAATTACCAACGAAACTATGTTTTTTCTAATTGAAGTCTTCATTATTGTTTCTTCAATTTAAAAATGGTCAGCGCAATAAAAAACACCGTAACGCTCAAAAAGTAAATCAAATCCCGAGTATCCAAAACCCCGCGAGCCACACTGTCAAAATGTGATTTCATTCCAAGTTGCGAAATATTAAAGGTTGAAGAAGTAACCCCTTCAAAACCATAATACAATGCAAAACATAAAAAAACTGCAATTATAAAAGCCACAATTTGATTTTGTGAAAGGGTGGAAGAAAATATACCGATAGAAGTATAAGCCAGCACCAAAAAAAACAAACCAATGTAAGAGCCAATTGTACTACCAACGTCCCAATTTCCGGGTGGGTTGCCTAGTTCTGAAATGGTAAAAACGTATAAAACGGTAGGTATGAGCGCTATCAAAATTAAGATAACTGCTCCAAAATATTTCCCTAAAACTATTTGTTTCAACGAAACCGGTTTGGTGAGTAAAAGTTCCAGCGTGCCCATTTTCATTTCGTCGCTAAAGGCACGCATACAAACTGCTGGTATCAAAAATAGTAAAACCCATGGCGCAAGTTCAAAATAGGGGGAAAGGTCAGCAAAGCCAGAATCGAATATGTTATAATTTCCGCTAAAAACCCAAAGAAACAAACCATTTATCACCAAAAAAACAGCAATCACCAAATACCCGATGGTACTGGAAAAGAAGGAGTTTATTTCGCGTTTTATTATTGTAAACATTTATTTTTTTTCAAGGTTCAAGGTTCAAGGTTCAAGGTTCAAGGTTCAAAGTTCAAAGTTCAAAGTTCAAAGTTTCAATTCTATCTGGAAATAAAACTCTTTTTCGTTTTACTATTCAATTATTTTCCTCGCCAATGCGAAAAGTCGCCAAGTTTGGGAGTGTTCAATTAAGTGTGTCATCGGTTAAAAATCTGTTGTCAAAATAATCTACTAGGTCTCTTCGTACCGATGCCCATGCAAACATACTACCATTCCATCTTGTCTGCGCATTTATGGTTGCCAAATATATCTGTTTTACTATTGCATTCTCCGATGTAAAGGCTCCTTTTGTCTTTGTCACCTTACGTACCATTCTATGGTAGCTTTCGATTGGGTTATTGGTATATATGACTCTGCGCAGTGCTGGTGGGTATTTGTAAAAGTTCGTCAGCCTCGTCCAGTTATTGTTCCAGCTCCTGAAGACAACCTTGTACTTTGACCCCCATTTTTCTTCCGCTTGGTCCAAATATTGTCTGGCCGCGTTCTCGTTTAACGCTGTATATACCTTTTTTAGATCACGCACCAATGGCTTTACATCGGTATGGGTGGCATATTTTATGCTGTTGCGCATTTGGTGCACAAGGCACAGCTGTACGTCCGTTTTAGGGAAGATATCCTCTATG
>JBBQUI010000056.1:0-16148 GCA_038212575.1 Flavobacteriales bacterium | reverse complement strand
TGACATTTCAATGATTACCGCCAAAAAGGTTGGTTTGAATTCTCGTGTTGCTGGTGGTTATCTTATTAGGCTTCGAGAAGAAAAGTTATTTCATAGATTTATTCAGCAATATACTGTTGTGCAAAGATTGAGTGCTTTTCGATTAGTACATCGCTTCTCAAGCGATCAAACGTTTTCCAAAGAAGAAAAACCAGAATTTAGATTAAGGTACCGCATAGCCTCAGAAGTCGCCTTAAGTGGAGAGTCAGTGGACCCAAAGGAATTTTATTTTAAATTTAATAACGAATATCTTAGCAGCTGGCAGAATGCTGACTATGATCTTGAAATACGAATTGTTCCACATCTTGGATACAATTTGAAAAATAATGACAAAATTGAAATGGGATTGGACTATAGAGTAAACTCCTTCTTAAACAATAATACGCGACATAGCTTTTGGATGAACGTAAATTGGTTTATTGAATTATAAAAAACATATTAAAGAATAATATGGTTGTTTCATTACTATTAATTGTAGTTGGATTTGCAGGTTTGATTTTTGGAGCTAATTGGCTTGTTGATGGCGCGTCATCCCTGGCAAAAAAGCACAATATTCCAGATTTGGTAATCGGTTTAACCATTGTTGCATTTGGAACTTCTGCACCTGAATTAGTTGTTAATTCTATAGCTTCAGTTGACGGACTTTCAGATATAGTTCTGGCAAATGTAATAGGCAGCAATAATTTCAACTTATTTATAATCTTGGGTATAGCTGGTTTAATTTATCCAATGACTTTCCATTCCTCTATGGTTAAGCGAGAAATCCCTATTTCCCTAATCATAACAATACTTTTATTTGGACTTGCGACCGATTTTTTCATCAACGAAAACTCTGAAATATCCACACTTGACGGATTTATTTTACTCGCATCTTTCATATTTTTCCTTTTCTATTTATTTAAGAATATGAAAGCGGATAAAGTTGAAGAAATTCCTTTTACTCAAAAATCAAATCTTAAGATTTGGAGTTTAATTATACTAGGTTTTAGTGGACTAATTATTGGAGGAAAATTAGTTGTTGATAATAGTATAGGAATAGCCACAGATTTGGGAATTAGTCAAAAAATAATTGGCCTAACCATAATTGCCGCTGGCACTTCACTGCCTGAATTGATAACTTCAATAGTAGCTGCCCTTAAAAAGAACAGCGACATAGCAATTGGTAATGTTATTGGCTCGAACATTTTTAATGTTTTATTAATACTCTCTGTAAGTTCCCTAATAAGCCCCGTAAAGTATAATGAAATTTTCAACTTGGATTTTGCAATATTGATTGGAGGAACGGCATTCCTGATTTTAGCAATGTTCACTGGAAAAAGAAGAAAATTGGACAGATGGGAAGCAGCCATACTACTTGGGTTTTATTTGGTTTATACTGGCTATTTAATATTTAAAGAAATTTAAAAAACAATTAATTACAGTAGCCGCCAGAGTTCACCTCCAACGTCGCAGAGCGTACCACCCTGAAAAGATAAATTTGTATATTTGGAACCTATGTGCATTATCAAATGCAAAACTTGGGCATAGCCAAACATATTGAGTGGGTAAACCCAATAAAGTTGGGAGTATAAACAAGTTTTGCGTCATTTGAGAAAAACCCGTGAAATACATTAAACTAATTTTAATTCTACTATTTTTTGGTGCGTGCTCAACGAATAAATCCTTAACTGGTTTATATGGAAAATGCGGAAAAAAATACTTGGGTTTTACTCAAATTGAGTTGAAATCGGACAAAACATTCGAGTATTTCATTTTTATGGATGTTGGTGGCGGAACTGTTGTCAAAGGAAATTGGGAACAAATTTCTGCGGACAATATAAAACTGAACACTTTTGAACAACCAAAAAATCCAAGTACGACTTATAAAGGAAAAATAAATCCCAACCGAACTGACAACGTGGAAATCACAATACGAGATTTGGAATTACCTCTTGCAGCCGCTTTCATTGTAATAAATGACCAAAATGAGAGAAAATCAGCAGATGTGAACGGAATTGCGGAATTGGAAACAAAAGATGTCAAAACAATTACATATCATTATATAGGACAAAAAGAAACTATCGAAATCGACAATCCGAATTCCACCAAAATCGAAATTACAGTTAGAGATTTAGACTTAAATGCAGTTCCAAGATTTTTGACTGATAAAATAATGATTGTAGATAATAGAAAACTGTTTTTTAACGGTGCTTAATTCATTAAAGAAAACCAACTTGAACAAACAATGGAAATAAAAAACGACGCACAACAACGTGTCCTATGAAAAGTACTTATATAGGCTTTCCGATCGGTTTATTTGTATTTACGAAGACCGTTCGTTGTGCAACATTTATATAAATTTCTATAATTAAAACAAATTAAATATATGAAAACAGGAAATGTGAAACATATTATTTTGATATTAACTATTCTTCTTGCCTCTTGCAAAAAAGAGGAAGTCAAAACAAAACCTGTTAAAAGAGATTCCACTCAAGAAATGGTTCAAGAATTATATGCTATTGCAAAAAATCAAAATGACATTAACGTATGGCATTTAAATAAAAAACGAGCTGAATATATAGATGAAACCCTTAAAAAAACAACCAAAGATGCTGAACGAATAAGTATGTTATTTAGTTCTGGAATTGAATGGTTAAATGCAGGGGAATACAATATATCAATTGCGAGGTTCAATGCTATTTTATCTTTGGTTGAAAATAAAAAATTAAAATTGCCTCCTGAAGCATATTATGAAGTCAAGGAGGTTTTAGGTGTTGCTTACCTCAGAAAAGCGGAAATTGAAAATTGTGTCCAAAACCATAATGAATTTTCTTGTATCATCCCAATTCAAAAAGAAGGGCAACATATCAATAAGGATGGAGCCGAAATGGCACTTGAAATATTTCGTGAATTGCTTAGTTCTCCAAATTCTAAAATACAAACTAAATGGCTATATAATATCGCTGAAATGACTTTAGGAGGATATCCAGAAAGTATTGAAAAACCTTTTTTAATAGATGAATCTGTTTTTAAATCAGATATTTCATTTCCGAGGTTTAAAGAAATTGGAATGTCTTTAGGTGTAGGAGTTAATGATATTTCAGGAAGTGTTGTAATGGATGATTTTAACAATGATAATTACTTAGATTTAATGGTTAGTTCTTATGGGCTTGATGATCAATTACGCTATTTTGTTAATAATAAAAAAGGAGGTTTTGATGATGCTACTGAAGCTGCGGGTATCACAGGTCTTTGGAGCGGATTGAACATGGTGCAAGCTGATTACAACAATGACGGATGGGTAGATGTTTTAGTTTTAAGAGGTGCTTGGTTAGGAAAAAATGGCAATCATCCTAACTCGTTATTGAAAAACAATGGAGACGGTACATTTTCAGATGTGACAAAAGAAAGCGGCTTATATAGTCTTTTTCCAACTCAAACAGCCAGCTGGGCTGATTTTAATAATGATGGATGGATAGATCTTTTTATTGGTAATGAACATTCAGCAAATATGGATGCTCCTTCTCAGCTTTTTCAAAATAATGGTGATGGTACTTTTAAAAATGTTGCCAAAGAAAAAGGAGTTGCAATTAATGGTTTTGTTAAAGGATGTGTTTGGGGAGATTATAATAATGACAGTTACCCTGATCTATATCTTTCACTTATGAATAATCAAAATTTTCTGTTTGAAAACGGAGGTCCAAATAATAATTTTGCTTTCACAAATAAAGCCACTGACTCTAACACATTAGGCCCTCTACATAGTTTTCCTTGTTGGTTTTTTGATTTTAACCAAGATGGTTGGGAAGACCTTTTTGTGAGTGGTTTTGATTTTAACCAGTTTCAGAATGCAGCAGGAGAAGTTGCAAAGGATTATTTAAATATGCCCGTTGAAGCTGAATTACCTAAATTATATAGAAATAACAAAAATGGAACATTTACAGATGTAAGTAAAGAAATGAATGTTGACAAAGTTTTATACACAATGGGATGTAACTTTGGTGACTTAAACAATGATGGTTTTCCAGATTTCTATGCGGCTACAGGGACACCAGATTTTCGATCATTGATACCAAATAGAATGTTTCTGAATGGAAAAGGAACTGTTTTTTATGATATAACTACTGCAGGAGGATTTGGCCATTTGCAAAAAGGCCATGGTGTAGCTTTTGGTGATTTAGACAATGATGGAGATCAAGATGTCTATAATGTATTAGGAGGCTCTTATGATGGAGATAATTTCATGAATGCACTCTTCCTTAATCCAGGGAATAATAATAATTGGATAAAATTAAAACTAAAAGGAACAAAAGCTAATAGATCAGCAATTGGTGCAAGAGTAAAGATAATAGCTTCAAATGAAAAAGGAGAGAATAAAACTTTTTATAATAGATTAAACTCTGGTGGTAGTTTTGGAGCTAATCCATTATTAATTGAACAAGGTCTTGGAACTTATAATAATATAGACCGAATAGAAATAATATGGCCTGGTCAAAAGAAATCACAAATTATTAACAATGCAAAATCAGGTTCTTATTTAATAATAACTCAAGATGATTCTCAATATGAAGAAAAAAATATAGAGAAAATAATTTTCCAAGAAAAGCATCAAAATCATTAAAAAAATAACGTTACATAACAAAGAACTCCTATGAAAAGCACTAATCCCGTTCTTCATTAATTTTTGACATTATTCTTATACAAACTTTTAAAACAACATGGAACAAAAAGAATTCTTAGAAAAAAATATATTTACTGATTTGAAAAACTTGAATAAAGGTCCCGACAAAGACACCGTTCAATATTTTTCTGAGTCAGATTTCGAAATCGTTCTTCAACGCGTTGAACATTTCGGGATTGGAGTTTATAAAATTGAAACATGGCTAAATGGGGAAGCCTCCGAAGTTGCCGCACATGATGATTTTAAAAAGAAAGCCACGGACCCAAAATGGTACAAAAAAGCATTTTTGACGTTTAAATCCCGCCAACCCGGACTTTCTTATACCGCGACCTATAAAGTTTCCAATAAACTTTTAGCGAAAAACACTGCTTTGGACAACGAAGAGCTGAGCTAAAAAAAAACCTTTCAACTTTAATTTCAACTTCCTGCAATTTTCGCTTCCGTTTTTCTTTTTACCTTAAATTGCATAACGTCCGCTGCATTAATTTTCTTGCCAATTAAATTACTTATCTGTACTTTTAGTTTATGACAGAAGCCGCTATAGAAGAAGAGAAAAAAGAGCTCGCAAAACAATATAAACAGTTGCTCAAGATCAGTTATCGCACCCTTACCAAGGAAGATAAAAAACTGATTCGCAGCGCGTTCGATATTGCCGTGGATGCCCACAAAGAGCAACGCCGCAAAAGTGGCGAGGCCTATATTTTTCACCCAATAGCCGTTGCAAAAATTGTCGCTTCTGAAATCGGATTGGACGCCACCTCCATCGCCGCCGCACTTTTGCACGACGTTGTTGAAGATACAGAATATACGCTTGAAGATATTGAAAGAATGTTTGGCGATGCCGTGGCGCGCATTGTGGACGGTTTGACAAAGATTGCACACATCTCCATGTCTGAAGACGTTTCGATGCAAGCAGAAAACTTCCGGAAAATGCTGCTTACCCTGAATGAAGATATTCGCGTAATCATCATAAAAATCGCCGACAGGCTGCACAATATGCAAACGATGGATTCCATGCCGCCGGACAAACAACGAAAAATAGCTTCGGAAACCCTCTATATTTATGCCCCCCTCGCCCACCGCATCGGGCTTTACAACATAAAATCCGAACTGGAAGATATGGGGCTCAAATTCACCGAGCCGGAGGTTTATGCAGATATTTTAGGACGAATAAAGGAAAGTAAGGAAGAGCAAGACGCCTATATTGAGGCTTTCAACAAAGTGATTAAGGATTCTTTGGATGCTGAGGATTTAAAATACGAAATTAAAGGTCGCCCAAAATCAATTTTTTCCATCCGAAGAAAAATGCTTGCGCAGAACGTGAGTTTTGATGAGGTTTATGACAAATTCGCGGTGCGAATAATTTATAAAAGTGCTCCCGAAAACGAAAAATTCTTCGCCTGGAAAATATATTCCATCGTTACCGACCATTTCCGCCCAAACCCAATACGTTTGCGCGATTGGATCTCTTCCCCGAAATCCACAGGATACGAAGCCCTGCACATTACGGTGATGGGCCCAAAAGGCCGTTGGGTGGAAGTACAGATTCGCAGTGAGCGGATGAACGAGATTGCAGAAAAAGGTTTCGCAGCACACTACAAATACAAAAACAAGGAAAAAGACGACGGCGGACTTGAAAACTGGTTGGACAAACTGCAGGACACACTGGAAAATTCCGAAATAAGCGCAGTGGATTTTGTGGAAGAATTCAAATTGAACCTTTATGCAAAGGAGATTTTCGTTTTTACGCCAAAAGGTGATCTTTATTCCCTTCCCAAAGGAGCAACAGCATTGGATTTCGCCTTCCACATTCACACCGAAATCGGGATGCATACCCGCGGCACCAAAGTGAATGGAAAACTGGTCCCGCTGAGTCATGAAATAAAAAGTGGTGACCAAGTGGAAATAATTACTTCAGATAATGCCAAACCCACAGCAAACTGGTTAAACTACGCAACGACAGGCCGTGCACGCTCCAAAATTAAATCTTCCTTAAAAGACGAAAAGAAACAACTCGCCGAAGATGGAAAAATAATTTTGACCCGCAAACTAAAGTCTTTAAAATTAAACTTGGACGAGAGCATGCTAAACCAATTGGTTGTTTTCTTTAAAGTGAAAACAAGTCTCGATTTGTACTACCGTGTTGGCGCTGGAATTATCGACAACCCAAAGCTGAAGGATTTTGCATCTTCCCGAAGCAATGCCTTTATCAGTTTCTTCAAAAACAGAATCCGAAAGCCGGACAAACCAGAAGATGTTCACAAAGAAGAAATAACCGAAAAGTTTGATCAGCTTGTTTTCGGAAAGAACGAAGACAAGCTGGATTACAAAATGGCCAATTGCTGCAATCCCATCCCCGGTGACGATGTTTTCGGTTTTGTAACAGTCAACGAGGGGATTAAAGTACATAAGACCAACTGTCCGAATGCGCTACAGCTTCAAAGTAATTACAGCTATCGCGTTATGCCCGCAAAGTGGATAGACTCTACCCAACGCGAGTTTAAAGCAGATTTAACCATTAGCGGAATAGACACCATAGGCTTAGTAAACGAAGTGACAAAAGTGATTTCCAACAACCTTCACATAGATATGAAAAGCGTTCATTTTGATAGTAACGACGGCGTTTTCACAGGGAAAATTGTTGTTGTCGTTAAAAACAAAACCATTCTAAATAATTTGGTAGAAAACATCAAAAAAATAAACGGAATTGATAAAGTTACCAGAGTGTAAATTTTGAGTAACTTTGCAACCTTAATTATGAGTTCAAAAACAGATATAACTAATCAGGCAATTGTAAAGAACGTTTTTACGGGTTTTCTTGAAGAAAAAGGACACCGTAAAACGCCGGAACGTTACGCCATTCTTCAGGAAATTTACGATCACGACGACCATTTTGATATTGAGTCGTTGTACATAAATATGAAGAATAAAAATTACCGCGTGAGCCGCGCCACACTTTATAATACAATTGAACTGCTTCTGGAATGCGGCTTAGTGCGCAAGCACCAATTTGGTCAAAACCAAGCGCATTATGAAAAATCATATTTTGACCGCAATCATGATCACGTAATCCTTGCGGACGGTGAAGTAATAGAGTTTTGCGATCCGCGAATACACAGTATCAAAAAAACCATCGAAGAAGTTTTCGATATTGAAATAACCAACCATTCACTTTATTTCTACGGAAATAAAAAATCCGCTAAGAACGTTAAAGCGGACAATTCTTAAAAACTATGGCAGTAGACTTACTACTTGGATTGCAATGGGGCGATGAAGGCAAAGGAAAAATTGTTGACGTGCTCACAAAAAATTATGACATAATCGCACGTTTTCAGGGCGGGCCAAACGCTGGGCACACTTTGGAGTTTGACGGAATAAAACACGTTTTGCGCACAATTCCCTCAGGAATTTTCCACAAAAATTCTGTAAATGTTATCGGAAACGGTGTTGTTATTGATCCTGTGGTTTTCGTGAAAGAGTTGGAGGCACTGGACAAATACAATATTGATTTTAAGAAAAATCTAATCCTTTCCCGAAAAGCCCACGTTATTTTGCCAACGCATCGTTTACTGGACGCGGCCTCGGAAGCTTCGAAAGGAAAAGCGAAAATTGGTTCAACATTAAAAGGAATTGGTCCAACTTATATGGATAAAACTGGCCGGAACGGAATTCGTTTGGGCGATTTGGAGCTTGAAAACTGGCAGGAGAAATACCGTGCTTTAGCAGACAAACACGAAGCGATGATTGATTTTTACAATGTGGACGTTCAGTATGATTTGGCAGATTTGGAGGCTGAATTTTTTGCAGCGGTTGAAACATTGAAAAGGCTCACTTTCATTGATAGTGAAGAATATTTGCACCAAGCCCAAAAAGACGGAAAAACAATTTTGGCCGAAGGTGCACAAGGCTCTTTGCTGGATATAGATTTTGGAACATATCCTTTTGTAACATCGTCAAACACAACAGCAGCGGGCGCTTGCACAGGCTTGGGCATACCACCAAACAAAGTGAAAGATGTCTTCGGAATTTTTAAAGCATACACAACCCGTGTGGGTAGCGGTCCCTTCCCTACCGAACTTTTTGACGAGGACGGTAAAAAAATGGCAAAAGTTGGGAATGAATTTGGCGCTGTAACCGGACGTCCAAGACGCTGTGGTTGGCTGGATTTGGTAGCGCTTCGTTATGCAGTTCAAGTGAACGGAGTTACGCAACTAATTATGATGAAAGCCGACGTTTTGAGCGGTTTTGAAACACTTAAAGTTTGCACAGCCTATAATTACAAAGGTGAAACCATTCACCATTTACCCTATAATATCGAGACTGAAAACGTTACGCCAATCTTCACCAAAATGAAAGGCTGGAAGGCAGATTTAACTAAAATGAGCGAAGCTTCCCAGTTGCCAGAAGCACTTAACGATTATATTGATTTTCTTGAAAAAGAGCTGGAAGTGCCTATCAAAATAGTTTCCGTGGGGCCGGATAGAAAGCAGACTATTCACAGGAATTAGGGATTAGGGATTAGGGAATCGTTAATTCGGGATTCGACCCCAGCCCTAAAGGGTGCCAAAAAATCCAAAGTTCGTGGGTTCAAAGAAATTTCTGAATAACGCTTTTTGTAATGACGAAAATAAATGACTAATTCGCTTGCTCCCCTTTAGGGGTTGGGGGTTAGGCGATTTTAAAAGAATAACATCATTGAAAGCAATTTCTGTATATAAATTTTTTTTTCTTTTTTTTCTCTTTTTCGGGATAAATCTTTCCGCACAGGAAAAACAGAAGGTTGATATTCAATCGGGCTATCTTGAATTGCGACCCGAATTTCCAGATGCCGCCATTTATACCAAAGACGAAACCGGACAGGTTTACATTGTTCACGAAGGCATTGAAATGTGGTGCGACCAAGCCTTTGTTTATTTGAAAAGCAATTTTGTGAAAGCTTACGGAAAAGTTAGGATTACACAGGGCGACACCGTTTCAATGGATAGCAAATATGCCGAATACAACGGTAACACCCAATTTGCCTTCGCCAGCGGCGATGTGGTTTTGACCGAACCAAAAACCACCCTTCAAACCGACACTCTTTACTTTGATAGAATAAAACAGCAAGCCTATTACAGAACCGGAGGAACCGTTCGTGACACGGCAAGTGTTTTGACCAGTCGTTCCGGTAGATATTTCGCCGAAACCAAAAAGTATCAATTTCTTCAAAATGTAAAAATTGTCAATCCAAAATATACCGTAAACAGCAACCAGCTTGATTTTTATTCCGAAACCGGCGCGGCCTATCTTTACGGCCCATCAACCATTGTTAGCGAAACAAGCACTGTTTATTGTGAACGCGGTTATTACGACACCCGCGGCGATACGGGTTATTTCGTGAAAAATTCAAAAGTGGATTACGAAAACAGGACACTTTACGGCGACAGTATTTATTTTGACCGAAACAAGAGTTTTGCTTCTGCCACCAATAATATTCGGGTTTTGGACACTATAAATAAAAGTGTAATTCGCGGGCATTATGCAGAAGTTTTTCGGGAAAAGGATTCGGTTTTTATAACGAAACGTGCCGTTGCTATTACTGTTCGTGATGGCGATTCCATTTATGTTCACGCTGATACATTGCAAGTAACTGGAAAGCCAGAAAATAGAATTATGAAAGGGTTTTACAGAGCAAGGCTTTTTAAACCTGGAAAAGTTGGTGACGATCCCACCAGTGGAAAATGTGATTCCATTTATGTGAATGAAAAACGGGGAATTACTAAATTACTTCGAAATCCTGTTTTGTGGAGCGGTGAAAACCAAATGATCGGTGATACAATCCATATTCTTTCAGACACAATTACTGATAAACTTGATACGCTCAAAGTTTTCAATAATGCTTTCTTGGTTCAAAAAGATAGTTTGGGCTATAATCAGGTCAAGGGTGAACGGCTTATCGGGCTTTTTACAAATAATGAATTGGATACTGTAAACATTAATAAAAATGCACAGGTAATTTACTATCCACGAAACGACAATGGCGAATTAGTGGGTATAAACAATACCGTTTCCAGTTCTATTCAAATGTATTTGGAGGAACAGCAAATCACTGGAATACGTTTTATAAAAAAAGCCTCCGGGAAAATTTATCCTCCTTCCATGTTGCCGGAAAACGCCCGTATTCTTCCTGGTTTTCAATGGCGTGGCGAAGAACGATTATATTCGGTGGAAGATTTATTTAAAGGAAAACCAGCACCAGTGCTTCCTAAAATCACGGGAATTCCGCTGCCGAAAGACGAAGGACAATTTTTTGAGGATATTCCCGAAGATGAAATCCAACTTCCCAAAGAATCAAAACTAAGTCCGAAAGATTTGCAAAATAGACCGGACGACCCAAAACCGGAAACTGAAAGCCCCCCAACCCCCGAAGGGGGCTAAAAATCAAACCCTAAAAACTTTGCGGCTTTGCGACTTTGCGAGAGAAAAATTTACACGCAAAGGCGCGAAGTCGCCAAGGAATAATAAAATGAAAAACGATTTCTACAAATATCAGGCTCAAACAACACCGCACCCATTGGCATTGGAAATTTCGCACGCCGAAGGGAGTTATATTTATGACACTTCAGGAAAAAAGCATCTCGATTTTGTAGCCGGAGTTTCGGCCTGTACGCTTGGCCATTGCCATCCACGCGTTGTTTCAGCAATAAAAAATCAGGTGGATAAATATTTGCACGTAATGGTTTATGGCGAATATATTCAAGAACCGGCAGTTGAACTTGCAAAATTGCTTGCTGAAAATTTACCAAAGAATTTAAACACTACATATTTAGTTAACAGCGGTACCGAAGCCATTGAAGGCTCATTAAAGCTCGCCCGCCGCTCAACCGGAAGAACCCAGCTTTTATACGCAAACAACGCTTATCACGGGAACACGATGGGCTCCATGAGTGTGATGGGATATGAAGATAGAAAAAATGCTTTCAAGCCTTTGGTGCCAGATTGCTTCCCGATTAAATTCAACAACGAAGCAGATCTTCAAAAAATAACTTCGGAAACGGCGGCGATTATTTTGGAAACCATTCAAGGCGGCGCAGGTTTTATTCAACCAGAGAATGATTACTTGAAAAAAGTTCGTCAACGTTGTGATGAAACAGGAACACTTTTAATTTTAGATGAAATTCAACCCGGATTTGGAAGAACCGGAAAACTCTTCGCTTTTGAACATTTCGGAATTGTTCCCGATATTTTAGTGATGGGAAAAGGAATGGGCGGCGGTATGCCAATTGGCGCTTTCACAGCTTCACACGAAGTTATGGCATTGCTACAAGACAATCCGAAACTTGGCCACATAACTACTTTCGGCGGAAATCCCGTGATTGCGGCTGCCGCTTTGGCAACGCTTCAGGAATTGACGGAAACTGACATTATTCAACAAACACTTCAAAAGGAAAAACTTTTCAGAAAACTTCTGAAACACACTATGATTAAAGAAGTTCGCGGACGAGGCTTGATGCTTGCCGCAGTGTTGGAAACGCCCGAGATTGCTTCCGAAGTAATTTTGGCCTGCAAAGATCGCGGATTGATACTTTTTTGGCTTCTTTTTGAAGGTCGCGCAATCCGTATAACTCCACCGCTTACAATCAGCAATGACGAAATTGCAGAAGGGTGCAAAATTGTGCAAAACGTGCTAAATCGCGCCAAACGCAACTAATTTTATGCAACCCCTTTGTTAATAGGGTTTTATGAATTATCTTTCTGTTGATAAGTTCGTTAACAATAAAGGCGGCATAACTATTGAACTTATTTTTACATTATTATCTTTAAAATAGAAGAAACCGTTAAACCGTGCGTATGCAATTAAGTTCAAACGAGCATAACAACTTCTCGCTGGAAAGATTCGAATCGATGCTGAAAACCAACAGCGTTCTATTTTTCGACTCCGAGGAATTTGAAGAGATAGTGCACCACTACCTTGAAAATGGTAAGATTGCACTAGCCAAGAAAGCAACCAAATTGGGCCTTGAGCAACACCCTTCCTCCACTAACCTCAAGCTTTTCCAAATAGAAATGTACATTTTTGAAAACCAATTGGACATCGCTGATGAGCTTTTGGACGAATTGTACCAACTGGAACAGAGCAACGAGGAAATCTATATTCAAAAAGCAAACATCTTTTCGCGTCGTGACAAGCACAAAGAAGCCATCACACTTTTGGAGCAAGCTCTGGAAATAACCGATGACGAGGCTGACGTGTTGTCATTACTTGGAATGGAGTATCTTTTTATGGAAGATTACGTACACGCCAAATACTACTTTATGAAATGTTTGGAGGAAGACGAAGAAGATTATTCTGCACTTTACAACATTATTTATTGCTTCGAATATCTTGATGAATATGAAGCAGCCATAGATTATTTGAATGATTTTCTCAACAAAAATCCCTACTGCGAAGTGGCGTGGCACCAAATTGGGAAGCAATATTATGAGCTTAAAGATTACAAAAAGGCACTTGCGGCGTTTGATTTTGCAATAATAAGTGACGATAGTTTCATTGGTGCTTACCTTGAAAAAGGAAGGGTGCTTGAAAAACTGAAGAAATATGAAGAAGCAATTGAAAGCTACTCCATTACTTTAGGTTTGGATGATCCAACATCTTATGCCTTATTGCGAATTGGCAAATGTTACGAAAAACTCGGCAATTCCGAAATGTCACTACAGTTTTTTACAAAATGCGTGGAAGAAGATTCTTTGTTGGACAAAGGTTGGATAGCCATAACCGATTTTTATTTTAAAAGCAAACAATTCCAAAAAGCACTTTATTACATTGAGAAAGCCATCAATATTGACAGTGAAAATGTGCATTACTGGAAACGTTATGCTAAAATAAACAACCGCCTAAACCTTTTTGAAGAAGCTGAAGTTGGTTACCGAAAAGCTTTGGAACTGGGCAATTATGAATTGGAATCTTGGTTGACGCGCGGTGATATTCTTACCAATCTCGGCGAATATGAAGCTGCAGTGAACAATTTCAATCAAGCATTGGAGTTTTACCCAGAACATGCTGAAGTAGAATATCGCTTGTCTGGTCTATATTATACTTTAAGTGAATTTGACAAAGGTGCCTTTCATTTAAAAAATGCCTTAAAATCTGAACCGGAATACATAATGATTATCGAGGAGCTTTTCCCTTCGGTTTTTGAAATGAAAAACGTAAAGGAAATAATAGGCCAGCACAAAAATCCTTCACTATAATTTGTGTATTTTTGAGGTTTTAGTAAAATAGACTATGCCTCAAAGAAATTTTCTGCAGTATCTAATAATAACCGCAAAAGGCCTTGCAATGGGAGCTGCAGATGTAGTGCCCGGCGTTTCGGGCGGAACCATAGCTTTCATTTCTGGCATTTATGAAGAACTGATAGAAACCATCCACAATATAGATCTTGGTTTCTTCAAAATCTGGAAAAAAGAAGGTTTTCTAAATGCCTGGAAACACTATAACCTTTCTTTTTTAGTCGCTCTTTTTTCCGGGGTTTTTATAAGTATTATTTCCCTCGCAAAACTGATTACTTGGCTTTTGGAGGTATACCCAATAATGGTTTGGTCCTTTTTCTTTGGGTTGGTAATTGCCAGTATTGTGTACGTTGGCAAACAAATAACCAATTGGAGATTAGCGGTCATTGTGGCATTGATTGTAGCTTCATTACTTTCTTATTTAATTACCATTGCAGACCCAGTTGGTTCTCCCGAAAGTACGTGGTTTCTTTTCTTTGCGGGTTTTATAGCGATTATTGCAATGATACTTCCTGGAATTTCCGGTGCTTTCATACTCCTACTTTTGGGGGCATACACAACCGTCATTGGCATTGTAACCCAGTTGGGCGAAGGAATCACAACCTTAAATAGTTCGCTTTTCTTGGAAGCATTCGGTAAACTTTTAATATTCGGAATTGGTGCCATTTTAGGATTGAAAATGTTTTCGAGGGTTTTAAACTGGATGTTCAAACATCACAAAAACCTCATTCTTGGAGTACTCACTGGATTTATGATTGGTGCACTTAACAAAATCTGGCCATGGAAAGAAGTTTTACAGTATAGAATGAATCACGCTGGCGAACAGATTCCATTTATTGAAAGAAGTATTTTTCCCCAAAATTACGATAGCGAACCACAAATTTTATATGCTATACTCTTTGCTGTAATCGGCTTTTTAACGATCTTTCTATTGGAACGCATTGCCGTAAAGAAAGTAGCAGTAAGCAGTGACGATAAGCAGTCCGATTACTAATCACCGAAACTCAATACTCAATACTAAAAGTGTACGAAAATCGATCATTCTCTGATAAAACCTGGCTGGTCCTAAAAGGGCTAGCTATGGGCGCGGCAAATAAAGTGCCCGGTGTTTCTGGAGGTGTGGTAGCTTTTGTGGCGGGTTTTTATGAAGAATTTATTTATTCCCTTCAAAAAATAAATAGAAAAGCTTTCAAACTATTAATTGGCGGACGCTTTCAAAGTTTTTATAGATATACCAACGGACAGTTTTTGAGCCTTCTCATTTTGGGAATGGTTATTAGTTATTTCAGTATTTCCAAGCTTCTTGATTATTTGATCGTTCATTACGAACTCTACGTTTGGAGCGCCTTTTTTGGAATGATAATCGGCTCTATTTACTTTATCGCAAAAGATTTTGGTGACTGGAACCGCAAATATGCCGCCTATTTATTGTGCGGAGTAATTGCCGGCGTGGGCATCAGCTTCTTGGAACCCGCAAAGGAAAATAGCAACCTCTTTTTCGTTTTTTTCTGCGGAATTATCAGCGTTTCAGGAATGACGCTTCCAGGGTTTTCGGGCTCTTTTATTTTGATACTTTTCGGAAATTATGTTTTGCTTTTGGTAGATTCTGTTAATGCACTTTTTGATACGTTTGCCAATATTTTTCAATTGGATTTCAGCTGGGTTTATGATCCCGAGCGAATCGAGCTTTTAAAAGTCTTGGCCGTTTTTTCTTTAGGCTCATTGGTAGGTTTGGTCTCGCTTTCGCATCTTTTGGCCTATGTTCTCAAACGGTACAAAAAAGCCACATATGCAGTAATCATTGGTTTTATAGCCGGTTCTCTGGGCGTTGTTTGGCCTTGGAAAGAAAAAAAATACGATCTCGACGCTTTGGGCCAAATCCGTTTTGACGCCAATGGCAGGGAAATAATTACCGGCTACAATCGTTTTCTTCCTTCTGAGTTTGGGACTGAAACCATTATGGCAACCGCCTTTATAGTCATTGGAGTGCTATTAGTGTTAAGTTTGGATTGGTATGACAACTACAAAAAAAAACAGCGTGTCTAAATTTGGATTAATAGGAAAAAACATCCACTACTCTTTTTCGAAATCTTTCTTTTCTGAAAAATTTAAAAGGGAAAATCTGCCGCATTCCTATGAAAATTTCGATATCCCTTCACTTGAGATTTTTCCGAAGATA
>JBBQUI010000055.1:0-16251 GCA_038212575.1 Flavobacteriales bacterium | reverse complement strand
CTCAATTATGATGACGTATTTTGGAGTAAATTTCTATTTAAGCGGCCTACATTCCTACGCAAGTGGTGATGCGCCAGCAACGCCAACATTTGTATGGTATATAACTATTTTCGCAGTCATATTAAGTACTGTAGCGTATTTCAGGTACAAGAAGTTTTATGGGAAAAGGCCCCCTAACCCCCGAAAGGGGAATTAAAAAGCCACGAATTCACGAATATTAATATTTATAATTATTTCGTGAATTCGTGGCTAAAAAAATCTAAAATCGTAAATCTACAATCGTAAATCGATTAAACCATATCTTCCGGCTTTACCCATTCATCAAACTCTTCCGCAGTAACATAACCAAGATTTACTGCTTCTTCTTTTAGCGTAGTTCCGTTTTTATGTGCTGTATTGGCAATTTCAGCAGCTTTGTAATATCCAATTTTTGGGTTCAGTGCAGTTACGAGCATCAAACTATTGTTTAATTGCTTTTTAATCACTTCATAATTCGGCTCAATTCCTTGGGCACAATGTTCGTCAAACGAAACACAAGCATCACCAATTAATTGTGCTGATTGAAGGAAATTGGCAGCCATTACAGGTTTAAAAACGTTCAGTTCAAATTGTCCCTGCATTCCGCCAACGGCGATAGCCATATCGTTTCCGATAACTTGTGCGCAAACCATGGTTAAAGCTTCGCACTGGGTTGGGTTTACTTTTCCTGGCATAATAGAGGAACCTGGTTCGTTTGCGGGAATGTTGATTTCGCCAATTCCACTTCTTGGGCCGCTGGACAGCATTCGCACATCATTTGCTATTTTGTTCAAAGAAACAGCTAATTGTTTCAAAGCACCGTGGCTTTCAACCAAAGCGTCATGGGCTGCAAGCGCTTCAAATTTGTTTTTCGCGGTTACAAAAGGCAATTCGGTAAATTTTGCGATGTATTCCGCAACCTTTACATCGTAACCTTTTGGGGTATTCAAACCAGTTCCCACGGCGGTTCCGCCTAAAGCGAGTTCAGCCAAATGCGGAAGCGTATTTTTCAAAGCTTTAATTCCGTATTCAAGTTGTGCGGCGTAACCACTAAATTCCTGCCCGAGGGTTAGGGGAGTGGCGTCCATAAAATGGGTACGGCCTATTTTTACAACATCTTTAAAATCTTTAGCTTTTTTGGAAAGCGTTTTCTGAAGTTGCTCAACTCCTGGAATTGTGGTTTCAATCAGTTTTTTATAAGCTGCGATGTGCATTCCTGTTGGGAAGGTATCGTTAGAGGATTGCGATTTGTTTACGTCATCATTCGGTTGAAGCGTTTTATCGCCTTCGCCAATGGTTTTTCCATCTATTTGGTGTGCGCGGTTAGCGATCACTTCATTCACGTTCATATTGCTTTGCGTTCCGCTTCCGGTTTGCCAAATTACCAATGGAAATTGATCGTCGTGTTTTCCTTCCAAAATTTCATCGCAAACCTTTGCAATCAAATCTCTTTTTTCTTCGGAAAGTACACCGAGCTCACAGTTTGTGTAGGCTGCTGCTTTTTTTAAATATGCAAAACCATAAATTATTTCCAAAGGCATGGAAGCCTTCGGACCAATTTTAAAATTTTCAAAAGAACGCTCCGTTTGTGCGCCCCACAATTTATCGGCAGGTACTTTTACCTCGCCCATGGTATCTTTTTCTATTCTATATTTCATCGTGAAATGGTTTATTTTGAATTATTTAAATTCCTTCGCCAAGGCTTTGGAACTTTTTTGAACTCATTCGCTATGCAACTTCGCTAAAGCTACGATGCACTAAAAGCTTTAGAGTACAAAGGCAAAGGTAATGAAAAGCCAAAAGTTGTTCAACCCGCGCATATGTTTATTTGTTGTGAATAAATCAAAAACTTTTCTTGTCGTTTTTCAAAAAAACCTTTTATCTTTGAACCAATAAATTAAAAACGCCACATCATGTTTACTTTTGAGCAGTATTTAGGATTTCTTGCATTCTTAGCAATTCTTACTTTAGGATTTTGGTTGATGTTCTTTTTGGTCGGAATTCTTCCTTATTGGATTGGCGGTTCGCTATACGAAAAATGGAAAATGAGTCGTGAAGAAAAGAAAAAGAACGAGCTGAAATAGTAATTTCAAACTAAAATATATTTAAAAAGGGAACCTGTTTGGTTCCCTTTTTTTTATTTAATCTGTTAATAGCTTATCCTTCAAATCCACCTTCATCGCCGCCGCCGCCATTTCTTTCTGAGCGTTCACGTTGTTTCTTTTGGTTAAAGCGGTAGGTAAAAGTAAGGGTTACTTGTCGCTGTCTCCACTGAAACTCACTTTCGCTGGTAAATGTATCCGTAGTAGTAAGACTGTTTCTTTTTCTGGTGTTGAAAAGATCACTAACGCTCAAAGCAAGTGTTGCATTATCATCAATAATGTCTTTGCTCATTGCCATATCAACTGAAAGAATTCCTTCCGATTCCGTTTGTGAATTATTTGAAGGCCCTCTGTAAAAGGCGTTTGTTTGCCATTCAATCTTTGCGGGCAGTTTAAATTTGCTGCTGAATCTTCCAAAATAGCTTGTGTTTTCTGCGCCATAATCCACGTTGTTATAAAAGCCTTCGGTTTTGAACAGGAAATAATTAAAACTTCCGTTCAAAGACAGCCATTTTGTTGGATTGTAAAGAAGGCCGGTTTCAAAACCGTAGCGCTCGTTTGTGGAAAGATTTATGGGCAAGGTTCGGATAATAGGGATTCCGTTGCTGGTTACTTCTCCGGTTTCCTCCTGCACTCTTTCAAAAGCGTCGGTTTCGTTTTGATAATAAACGGAAGCAGTCAATGTGAGTTTTTTCCAACGTTTTAGGTAGCCCAAATCGAAAGCGCTTGCGTAGGCTGGATCCAAATCTGGATTTCCTTGAAAAATATTTGCTTCACTGGACCGCGATGGGAAAGGATTTATATACCAGTTTCTCGGTCTGTTGATGCGTCTGTTATACCCAAGGGTTATGTTTTCATTATCTTTTATTTCGTAAGTAAGGTTTACGGTAGGGAACAAGCCTGTGTAATTTTTATCGAAATTTAAATCGAAAGGCGTATTTTCTGAAACATTTTCAGCGGCTACCTTTCCTTTTAATTGTGTGTTTTCAAGGCGAAGCCCAAGTAGGAATGAAAACTTACCAAATTTATTTCCGTATTGTGTATAGAATGCATGTACATTTTCATCATACGTGAAAACGTTGGAAAGACTGTCATTTCTGATAAAATTTCCAGAGGTACCACTTTCTTCTAACAAGGTATAATCTGTAACGGTTTCTTCAAAATCTCCGCGGTAACCGGCTTCAAACTGGGCATTTTCGCCAATTGGCAAAACGTAATCCACCTGTGCCAAATACTCTTTTTCGTTTTCTTTATTGATAATATCTTCTCCAGGAAGAATTTCAAAATTGGGCAGTGTTCTTTGTTCCGTAATTAGCGAACGTTCGGTTTCCTTGCCACGGTCATACTGAATATCTGCGGTTAATTTATGACCGTTGTCGTTGAAATTATTCACATAATTTAATGAAAACTGATAGTTTGAATCGTCTTCACTTTCGTTCTCCAATCGAGTACTTTGCTCTTCAAGGATATTATTGTTATAATTTCCGGTATTGTTTGTGGTTTCATCATCGCCATCTCCTTTGCGGTAAAAACCACTTGCAGTGATGGAGGATTTATCTGTCAAAAAATATTCAATACCTAGGTTTGTATTGAATCCTTTGCCCATCCGGTCGTATCTTCTATTTTCAATAACCTGATCAAATTCCGGTTCAACTGAAATTTGATTTCCGTTTTCATCCAAAATAGTACGCGTAAAATATTTATTATTGAAATAAGCATTTCCAGGACTATTTCGGTAATACACTCCCGTTGTATTGAAAATGTTGAATTTATCCGTACGCAGATTTATATTCCCGGAAGCGTTGCTGTTAAGTGGAACGCCAATGCTTGTGCTAAGCGAACCGTTAAGGCCAAGGGTTTTCTCTTTTTTAAGAATTATGTTCAAGATCCCTGCAGTTCCTTCAGCGTCATAACGGGCTGATGGCGAAGTAATTACTTCTACACGTTCAATGGCTTCAGCAGGAAGTTGGCGCAAGGCATCGGTCGACCCAAAACCAGCAATGGCTGAAGGTTTACCGTTGATGAGAATTTTCACATTTTCATTTCCGCGAAGTGCAATCGCACCATCAACATCGACTGTAACCGAAGGAACATTGTTTAAAGCGTCGCTAACAGTCGCCCCACCGGCCGTAAGGTCTTTGCCAATGTTATATATTTTTTTATCGAGCCTAACCTGTACTTCGGTAGTTTCTGCGCGAATAACTACTTCGTCCAGACTAGCTGCATCCAATGCTAAGGAAACATTGGGAAGTGTTGTGTTTTTTATGAGGTTTTGATTGGTAAGTTGTTTTGTTTTGTATGAAATAAATTCAAATTGTACTGTATATTTTCCTGCGGGAACCTCAATATTGTAATTGCCTTCCGTGTCAGTTATTCCCCCAGTAACGGTTTTTCCTTGGGGATTGATGAAAGAAACTGTAGCGTATTCCAACGGATAATTGGTTCCTTCTTCAAAGATGGTTCCTTTAACGGTAATTTGTTTTTTTCCAGTTTGTTGCGCAAATATTGTAGTTGTGGCACAGAGGAGCATTACAGATAATAAAAACTTCATAGAATTCTTTAGCAAATTTGACTAGCGAAAATAACCGTGGTTTAACGATGATTTGCCAATTTTCTGTTAAATAAAGCCGCGCAAACTATAAAATATCGAGTACTCTTTTTGGCGGTCTGCCAATTACAGCGTGTGTTCCATTTATAGCAATGGGACGTTCTATGAGTTTAGGATTTTCAATCATAGCGTCAATAATTTGTTCATCGGTGAGATCTTTGCTTTTGTAGTTTTCTTTCCAATCAGTTTCTTGGGTTCGAACAAGTTCTAGCGGCTTTATTCCCAAAAGCTGAATTACTTGCTTCAACTCTTGGTGTGAGGGCGGATTTTCAAGGTATTTCACAATTTCAATGGTTTCTCCTTTCTCTTCCAAAAGGTTAAGCGCTTCGCGGGATTTGCTGCAGCGCGGGTTGTGGTATAGTGTGGTCATATTTTAGTTCAAAGTTCAAAGTTCAAAGTTCAAAATTTAAAGTTGGAAGTTCAAAGTTTTTTTCAGAGTTAGACTGCACACTGCAACTGGCTACTTGCTTTTCGATTTCCATTTCCATTCCAATCCTCCCTTTTTTGGGTTAGGGGGCTAATTCTTCCAGTTCCAATTTATAATCATATTGTAAATCTTCATGCAGTGTTTCCACTTTTTTTGAAATGTAATCCAGCTGTCTGTTATATAAATTGGTAAGTGTAGTATTTCGTTTTATGGAGGGTTTAAAATCCTTTAACTTTTCACAAAAATAAAGCAAAAGTTCCACTTCAGTTTCTTTGTTCTGTGAGTATCGGATGAATTTTTTCAGTTCGCGCAAAATTTTCCGGACGCTCTTTTTAATGTAGAAAAAAGTTTTTGTATTAATAGTTTCAAAATCTGCGTCCACTTTGCTTTTTATGCTTTGGATGAAACTTTCTTCGTCTGCAGATTCAAAAAGTAAATAAGTAAGCAACTCTTTGTTTTCCTTTTTAAATTTTGAAAGCCGAAGGCAAAGTTCCAGCAATTCCTGGGTGGAACGATGGTTGAGCTCGGTTTTTATTTCCTTTAAAGTAGCTGCCTTCATTTTTTTTATTTGAAGTAAAAATACGTTTGATTTTTAGTTAATGAAAAATTTCCATTGGTAAAAGACAAAATGTTTACATAAAAAGTCATTTAGCAAAATCAATTTTTAAATGAGAACCTTTTTTATGTACTTTTAAAATCGCAAAAAAATAATATGCCATCAAAAAAAATAAAACTCACTTTTTCACTCTTCGCTTTTATTGGTTTTGGAGCTTTTTCCCAAAACAATTCCCAAAATAATATTTACGAAACGTACGACAAAATTGTTGGTTTGGATAACACAGGACTTTACAACGGAACTGAGTTTGCCGATCCCTTTTTGAATACGGACGGAAGTTATAGGTATTTCAACGGTTTTGATTATACCAAGGGTTCTGTGGAATATAATGGCCAATATTACGCGAATGTTTCTTTGAAATATGATCTTTTGGATGATAATTTATTAGTTCGTTCCGACGATAATTTGAGCATTTTCAATGTAAAGTTAATTCCGGAATTTGTAAGTGAATTTTCTATTTATAATAAACATTTTGTTAGGTTGGCGGAAACCAAATTAGACCTTTCTGGCAATGGTTTTTTTGAGAAGGCATACCTCGGGAATGATTTAAGCATTTACATAAAACACACAAAAAAGAAAAGAGATAAACCATTGAAAAGTGGAATTCAATACAATTTTACAGAGGTCAATTTTTATGTGCTTGAAAATGGTGGAATTTATTATTTGGTTGATTCTTCAAAAGATATTGAGAAGATTTTGCCAGAAAAAAAAGATATAATTCGCAATTTTCACAAAAGCTACAAAACACTTTATAAATCCAATCTGGATACCTATATGACAAAACTTGTGAAATACTTGGATGGCTCAACCGAACACGTAAAACAACAGTAATCTGCGGGCAATTTATATTGGATGAAAAATAAATATTTAGTACTTATTTCGCTTTTATTGTTTACGTATGGCATGTTTGGGCAAACCAAAACAATAACAACTTCTTTCACCAATACTCCTTTAAAAGAAGCGGTTTTGAAAGTGGAAACTCTCTCAGGCAAAACATTTTATTTTGATGAAACCTGGTTAAAAGGACATTTTGTAACTAAAAGTTTTGAAAACGAGTCGCTCCGGAACGTTTTGGATGGTTTGTTTGCAAACACAAATATAAATTACGTTTTAAAAGACGGAAACGTTATACTGCTTAACAATACCTATGTTTACACCGAATTGCCTTCAGATTATTTTAATGAGGCAAAGCCCGATGAAAATGGTATAGAGGAAAACAATAATGCCCCCATTTTTCAGGAGGAATATGCTTCGGCACAAAGGGTTCAAAATAGAAAATTGGTGACAATTGGCAAACAGCGGCCCAATTCAGCAAATACAACCTATACACTTTCGGGAGTTTTCAAAAATACCAAAACTGGGGAACCGCTTCAAAACCTTTCCATTTCTACCACAGATCGCACAAAATATGCGGTAACTGATTATGATGGGCGTTTCAGCATTCGTTTGCCATCTGGGTTGAATAAATTGGAAACCAATCTTTTGGGCTATGAAAAAATAGGGCAGGACGTAATTATGTATGGTGATGGCACACTGAATATTGCATTACAGGAAAATACAGAATCACTTGAAGAAGTAGTGGTAAAGTCAAATAAAGATGCCAATGTTCGGGATGCGGTAGTGGGCGTAACCAATATTGACATAGAATCCATCAAAACAATCCCCTTGGTTTTGGGCGAACGCGACATTTTGAAAGTTGCCACCACAATGCCGGGAATTAAAACAACGGGTGAAGGTTCCAGTGGTTTCAACGTTCGCGGTGGCCGTTCAGATCAAAACCTTATTTTGTTGGACGATGCAGTGCTTTATAATCCATCCCACTTTTTAGGTTTCTTTTCGGCAGTAAACCCTTTTACCACAGGAAGTTTGGAAATTTACAAAGCAAGTATTCCCGCCGAATACGGTGGCAGATTGTCTTCAGTTTTTGATATTGAAACAAAATCCGGCGATATGGAAAAATTTAAAGGTGAAGGTTCCGTAGGCCCAATAACGGCCAATCTTGCAGTGGAAGTTCCCGTGGTAAAGGAAAAAGCTTCAATAATTGCGGGCTTCCGCGCCACATATTCCGATTGGATTTTAAGAAGTCTTGACGATGAAGAACTCAAAAACAGTCAGGCTTCGTTTTATGACGGTATTGTAAAATACAAACATAATATTAATATCAACAATACTATTCAAGGTACTTTTTATTACAGCAAAGATCGTTTCAGTATAACTTCCGATTCGGTTTTTGATTACAGTAACCGATTGATTTCTTTGAATTACGGACATAATTTTAGTGAAAAGAGTAGGGCAGAACTTATTCTGGTGAGCAGTAAATATGAATATGGAATCAATTACGAAGCAGACGCCAACGAAGATTTTGATTTTGGATACGAGCTTAATGAATATCAAGCAAAACTGAATTTCAATTACAAGTTGAGTGAAAAACATAAATTGAGTTACGGGCTTAGCAGCAAACTTTATTCTATAGATCCCGGAGAAATTGTTCCCGTTGGTCCAAATTCAGACGTTGACCCAAAGACGGTTGACCATGAAAAAGGATTGGAATCGGCCATTTATCTTGCAGATTTGTTTGAAGTAAATGATAAGCTTTTATTGCATATTGGATTGCGTTATTCATTTTATGCAGCGCTGGGTGAAGCTACCCAAAATGTATATGCGGAAGGTGTTCCCAAAAGCGAAAGCTCTATAGTGGAAATTAGAAATTACGGCAAGAACGAAGTGATTGAAACCTACGGCGGTCCAGAATACAGAATTTCTGCCCGTTATTTATTGGGAAATGATTTTTCGGTGAAGGCTGGTTTCAATCGTACCATTCAATATTTGCACCTTCTATCTACGAATACAACGCAGTCTCCAACAGATATTTGGAAACTTTCAGATTTAAATATTGAGCCACAGCGCGCCAATCAATATTCCTTGGGATTCTTTAAAAATCTTACGGGGAAAGATGTGGAATTCAGTATTGAAGGTTATTACAAAACAATGAACGACTTGCTCGATTATAAAATTGGCGCCCAATTAATTTTGAACGATGATCTTGAAACCGAACTATTGCAAGGTGAAGGAAAAGCGTATGGGATAGAATTTCTTGTAAAAAAGAGTTCGGGAAGGTTCAATGGATATTTCGGATATAGTTATTCGCGCTCACAAGTGAAATTGGATAGTCAAATTATGCAGGAACGGGTTAACAACGGCGAATTTTTTCCAGCAAATTATGACAAACCACACGATTTTTCAGTAGTTGCGAATTATAAATTAACCAAGCGTTTTAGCTTTTCAGGAAATTTCACCTATCAAACGGGTAGGCCAATTACATACCCCATTGGGCGATATGTGTTTGCAGGTGAGGAACAAGTGCTTTACAGTGACCGCAATCAATTCCGAATTCCTGATTATTACAGACTTGACTTGGGCGTAAACATTGAAGGAAATCATAAACTGAACAAGTTGGCGCACAGTTTTATCAATATTTCGGTTTATAATGTATTGGGAAGAAACAATCCATATTCGGTATTTTTTGTTAATGATGAAGGGCAGATAAAAGCTTATAAAACATCTATATTTTCAGTACCAGTACCAACTATAACATATAACTTTAAGTTTTAGGAAATATGAAGACAAAGTTTTTATATATAACACTTTTTTCAATATTACTTTTTCAGATTGGTTGCACCGAACCTTACGAAATAGAAACAATCAACTATGAAAAAGTGTTAGTGGTGGAAAGCACCATTACAAACGAAATGAAACCACAAGTGGTAAAGCTGAGCAGAACTTCAACTCTTGAGAATCCTCAAATTTTAATTGAGAATAATGCAACGGTAACTGTTTCGGGTAATAGTGGGGAAACTTATAGTTTTTCGCAAGATAGTGAGACAGGTTTTTATATTTCTAATCAAGCTTTTAGTGCCCAGCCAAATGTTACTTATACCTTAGAAATCAAAACGCAAGATGGGAAGAACTATAAATCATCTACTGTTATATTGCCGCCAACGGTTGAAATGGATGAGGTTTATGCAGAGCGAATAGAAGATTTAAGTGATGATAAAGATGGCGTACAGGTTTTGGTGAATACAGAGGATGCAACGGGAAATGCCAAATACTTTCGGTATGAGTATGAGGAAACCTATAAAATTACGGCCCCATACCCATCTCCCTACACTGCTGAAATAATCAATTTTGATGATGAATTTTACACTTTCGATATTATTCTGACCCCACGGGAACCCGAAATAATTTGCTATTCCACTGAAACTTCCACAGGGATAAATCAAACCACTACTACCGAATTCAATGAAAACAGAGTATTTCGTTTTCCTGTGAAATATCTTTCAAAGAACGATGCAAAATTGCAGACCCGCTACAGTATTTTGGTAAACCAATACGTGCAAAGCGTTGAAGCTTATACCTTTTATAAAATTGTTAAGGAACTAGGAAGCGTTGAGAGCTTGCTTTCCCAAGGACAACCTGGGTATGTGGCCGGCAATATGGTTTCAGAGACCGATCCAGACGAAAAGGTTCTCGGTTTTTTTGAAGCTTCATCCATGACCTCAAAAAGAATTTATTTTAATTATGAAGACTTTGTACTTGAAAAACCACCTTATTTTGTGGTTTGTGATGTACTCGTTCTAGATTATTTGGATAATACAGTTTTGGATAATGACCCTAATGAACGAGAAAATTTGTTTACATATTTAAGCTATTTTAACTATCAAGTGCTGAGTTTGGGGCAAAATACAATCTATAGAATTGTACAAGCTGAATGCAGCGTATGCACTTCTTTTTCATCAAATGTAAGACCCGATTTTTGGGAAGATTAATTATGATAAAAAAATCAATATTCATAGTATTTACATTTTCCGGACTTTTTGCATCGGCACAAATTCCAACTTCAGAAATTTCTGTTGACACAAAAGTTTTTCCGAAAGAAAAAGTGCAGCTCTCCATTAACTCAAATATATTGTTGGCGGGCGAGCTACTGCAATATAAAGCGTATAGCCTTAATGCAGCAAACAAAGAAAGCAATCTAAGTAAAGTGCTCTATGTTTCTATGCGCAATGAAAATGATTCAGTGGTTTTTACACATAAACTGAAAGTAGAAAAAGGAGCAGCCCATGGCGATTTTTTCATTCCTTCTTCATTAAAAACAGGTATTTATAGACTTATTGGTTACACTAATTTTTCTAGAAACAACACTCAAGATGCCTTTGTTGAAAAACACATTTATGTTATAAATTCGTTTGTGAAAACAGAAAAAATGGCTGGAAAGCAGGCAGATACCCTATTTGTGAAAAAAGGAACAGTGCCCATTTCACAAGAAACGCTAAGCTCCCAATTAAGTAAAATTTCGATTGCTACCGATAAACCTATTTATGGTTCTCGTGAAAAAGTTACTGTAAGCATTGAAAATCTAGCTGGCAACAATCTTGGAAATTATGTGCTTTCAGTTCGGAAAATAAGTCCTATTGAAATTTCGGATAAATCCAGAAATAACTCAAAAAGCAAACTTTCAGAAACATTTTATATACCCGAGCTTCGTGGCGAAATTATTTCTGGTGTTGTGCTCTCCAAAACAGATAGTCGGCCTGTTGGAAACAAGGAAGTTTCGCTTACGATTCCCGGAAAAGATTATGTTTTCAAAATAGCAAAAACCAACAGCAACGGTCGCTTTTTCTTTTCAGTGTCTGAAGGCTATAATGCTGAAAAAAGTATTATTCAATTAAATGAAACCATAACTAACGCTAGTAATTTCAACTTAGTTTTAGACAAAAATAATTTCGAATTGGGAAAAAGCGATACTTCCTTTTTAAAACTTGATCCAGCGTTGAAAGACTGGCTGCAGGAGCGCAGTGTACAAATGCAAATTGAAAATGCATATTATGATGCCAAAAAAGATAGTATTCTTAAAAATGAAACCAACGCGCCATTTTATAGCAACTTAGGCACTCTATTCTTATTGGATTATTATTCCAGATTTCCTTCTGTAAGGGAAACATTTATTGAAGTTGTGACGCTTGCGGCAATTAGGGGGTCGGGGAGCGATAGCAGATTTGTAGTAAATAATGAATACGACCCAAATGGAACTGCAAAATTTAATGATATTCCACCATTGGTGCTTATGGACGGGATGCAAATTTTGAATAATGAAGATTTGATAAACTATAATTCAAGGGAAATAAAAAGCATTCGTGTAATAAACAAGCCCTATCGTTTTGGTCCCAAAATATTCAGTGGCATCATTGCTGTGGAAACAAATAAGGCCGATTTTGTCCCTACCAAAAATGAGGGATATATTGAAGAACTGAATTTACCACCTGCAGTAAAAGAGAAAAAGTATTTACGTCCGGATTATAGCCAAAATTCTGTAAATACAAGAATACCTGATTATAGAGTGCAACTGCTATGGCAGCCAGACTTTGTGATTTTTAAAGGAGGGGATTTAACCACTTTTTATACTTCAGATGTAGCGGGGGTTTTTGAGATTTTATTGGAAGGTTATTCCGAAGATGGTACATATATATCAGCCAAAAATTACTTTACCGTTGCAGAGAATTAAGGTGCTGTGTTAAAATTTTTGGCTTTTTTGTTAAAAATATCCTTGAATTGTTTTAACTTTAGTACACTTTTTTAAACAACCTTAAACCTCGACCATCATGCTTCACTGGAAAGCTACCTATATTATACTTGCTATAGTGTTTGGCGTAATAGGTTTTATAGGTATTGGTGATGGAGGGCTTGAGCCTGCAAAATATATTAGCGGTATTTTTGTAGTATTGCTTCTTGTGTTTTGGACTGCAGACTTTGTGGGTAGAAAGCGAGGTTGAACATCAATGTTAAAGTTTTAAAAAATACCAAGCTCTCGAAATTTATTTTCGTAAATTTATCAAACTATCATATCGGGGTGCTTAAGTTTTCATAACAGCTGAGAATATACCCGTTGAACTTCGCAGGATAATGCCAGCTGAAGAAATATGATTTGCAAAGGGAATGAAGATTTTTTAAATCTTGTTCCCTTTGTTTTTTTGCGAAATTTCGGCTGCCTGTGTTTGATTATTGAACACTAAAGTTCATCCTTCTTCTCCTTCTGCCCCGACATCATTAAATACGCCTTTAAAAACCCATCAATCTCGCCGTCCAGCATCGCGTCGGTGTTTCCGGTTTCGTGGCCGGTACGCACGTCTTTTACTAGCTTATAAGGGTGTAAAACGTAATTGCGAATCTGTGATCCCCATTCAATGGCAAGTTTGTTATCCTCAATTTCCGCACGTTGGGCAAGTTGTTTGCGCAATTCAATTTCATATAACTGCGATTTCAACATTTGCATCGCTTTTTCACGATTGTCCAATTGGCTTCGGGTTTCGCTGTTGTGGATTATGATTCCGGAAGGGTGGTGAGTAAGGATTGCTTTAGTTTCTACCTTGTTCACATTTTGTCCTCCAGCACCGCTACTTCGCGCAAATTCCCAGGAAATATCGGCAGGATTTATGTCAATTTCGATAGTATCATCTACCAAAGGATAAACATAAACACTCGCAAAACTAGTATGTCGCTTCGCATTACTATCAAAAGGAGAAATACGCACCAAGCGGTGCACACCATTTTCGCTTTTTAACCAACCGAAAGCATATTCGCCTTCAATTTCCAATGTTACGGTTTTAACTCCCGCAACATCGCCTGCTTGAAAGTTGAGTTCCTTTACCTTGTAACCATTTTTTTGCGCCCACATTAGGTACATCCGCATGAGCATTTGTGCCCAATCGCAACTTTCTGTTCCTCCAGCGCCAGCGGTAATCTGTAGCACGGCACTCATATCATCTCCCTCTTCACCAAGCATATTTCGGAATTCCAGCGCCTCAATGGCATTCTCTGCTTTTTCATAAGCAGCATCTACATTTTCTGCTTTGCCTTCGCCTTCTTTGTAAAAATCGAGTAGTATTTCGGCTTCTTCGGTAAGGCTTGTGGCAGTTTCGTAGTCGGTAACCCATTTCTTTTTGGTGCGCAACACCTTCATAAAAGCTTCTGCTTCGCGCGGGTTGTTCCAAAAATTTGGGTCAAAGGTTTTTTCTTCGTCGTTGGTAATCTCTATGCTTTTGCCAGCAATGTCAAAGATAGCGCCTCAAGGCATCCAGCCGCGACTTAAGGTCTTTGATTTGGTCTGTTGTGGTCATATTCGTGCCCGCGCAGGCGGGTATCTTTTTAATGTGAAGTTCAATTGATTATTTTGAAAACGATATTTCAAAAAAACTTGAATGCAAAAATACTATTAACTTCGTGAGCGAAAAGTATTTTTCGATTAAATTTAGCTGTTCTTGAAACACTTTTAAAATTTTATTTATGAATGTATTCGTATTGGGAATCTTGATCGGAATTGTTGTTTTATTTTTCTTTTTTATTTCGAATGGAAAGAATAGTAAAAATCCACAAATGGGTATAAATCTTGGAAGAGTTTATTGTCCAAAGTGTGGTCAAAAGCAGCCTATAGTTAGAAAACCTAAAAATGAGAGACAAGCATTATATGGAGGAAATACTTGTAAAAATTGTGGTACTGAAATGGATAAATACGGTCAGGAAATAGTTGAATAAAAAATGACATTATATTGAAGATTAAAACTCAACTGAAAGAAACTCTACAAATTTTAAATTATGAAAAAATCAATATTCTTTTTAATCCTTTTGAATTGCTTTTTTGCAAGTTCACAAAACGATGAAGCCTTTGTTGATAATCAGGTTTCACAAAAAATGGCAGAACTTGAATTGCAACAAAACCCTGAATATTTTTTCAGAAAAGATTACTGTGATGGAAACATTCAGATGTTTAATTTACCTGACGGAAAACTTTGCACATCAAAATCAACGTATTATTCCGTATATCTTTTTTGGAAGGAAGATGAAGATATTATGAAGCTCCAAAAATTTGATAATTGCGGAAGTTTTATACCCATAAGCATAAGTAGGAAAAAGACAGTAGAGAAAATTTTTAAAGACAAACAAGCACTAAAGCGAGGTGAGGTAAAGCCTTATGAAGGTGAAATAGTTGACGAGAATGCCTTCGGAAACATGTCAATTAAATCTTGCCACAAAGAATATAAGTTTGTTTTTGATGGAAAATCTTTTGAAAAGAGCTTTCGGAATTTTGATTTAACCAACGATTCAAAATATAAAAACGTTAACGCCGAGCACAATAATTCACTGGAATTAATAAAACTAGATATTTTAATTTCGGAAATGTTCAAAAATATGGAGGACTCAGGAAATTTATTAAGAGAAAAGTAAAAAACACAGATGACTATAGATTTAAGAAGTGATACCGTTACCAAGCCTACTCAGGGAATGATGCAAGCCATTATGAATGCTGAAGTGGGCGACGATGTTTATAAAGAAGACCCCACGGCAAATAAACTGGAACAAAAATTAGCTGATATGTTCGGGATGGATGCCGCACTATTTTTTCCAACGGGAAGTATGGCGAACCAAGCCGCGATAAAAATGCACACCCAGCCCGGAGAACAGCTGATCGCCGATAAATGGGCACACGTTTATAATTATGAAGGTGGTGGCGTTTCCTTCAACAGCGGGGTTTCGTGTAAACTAATTGACGGTAATCGCGGAATGATTACCGCTACTCAAGTGAAAGAAAATATCAATCCGCCAGATTTTTACCACAGTCCATTAACAAGTTTGGTTTGCCTTGAAAATACTACAAATAAAGGCGGGGGAGCGTGTTATGATTTTTCCGAAATTGAAAAAATACGTAAAGTTTGCAACAATCACAATTTAGGATTGCACTTAGACGGCGCGCGAATATGGAATGCACTTGTTGCAAAAAATGAAGATCCTAAAAATTATGGAAAAGTGTTCGATACTATTTCCGTTTGTTTGAGTAAAGGTTTGGGCACGCCCATGGGCAGTGTATTGCTCGGAAAAAGTGAAATTATGAAAAAAGCCATGCGCGTGCGCAAAGTGTTGGGCGGCGGCATGCGGCAGATAGGTTTTATGGCTGCTGCGGGAATTTACGCATTGGACAATCACATGAAACGTTTGGCTGATGACCATAAAAAAGCTTCAGAAATTTCTGAAATTTTGACGCACCAATCCTATGTAAAAAAAGTTGAACCAACCGAGACAAACATTGTGATTTTTTACCTTTCGGACGGAATTTCTGAGGAAAAATTTATGCAGGATTTGGCCGAAAATAATATCAAAATAAGCTCGATGGGTCAAGGAAAGCTTCGTATTGTTACGCATCTTGATTACACAGATGAAATGCACGGGAAGTTTTTGGAAATTCTTAAAAATTATAAATAGTAAAAATTAAACCACGAATTCACGAATAGTTTTTAAGAATAATTCGGGAATTCGTGACAGAAAACAATTTACTCAACTTCCTTTACCGATGCTCCGGGCGCATTTTTCTTAACCGATTCAATACCAGTAGTAACGCCACTTTCGGAAGCATACATTTGGCTACTGCCAA
>JBBQUI010000054.1:0-16400 GCA_038212575.1 Flavobacteriales bacterium | reverse complement strand
GGCATTTTGGGGCAGTATGTGATCGTGGTTCCCGAAGATGATGTGATTATTGTGCGGTTGGGAGAACAGCGGGGCAATCAAACTGATCTGCCTTTTAGCTCAGATTTTTATGTTTATGTTGAGGAGGTTTATAAAATGCTTAAAAATGGTAACTTGTAAATCTATTGTTTCATTTTGTATATTTACTTATAAAATAATTAAGGTTAGATGGATACAACAACACTAAAAGAAGAACTTCATCAATTGATTGACAAGGGCGACGAAAGTTTTGTAAAAAACTTTTATAAACTGGCTAAAATATATCTCGAAAAAGCACAAATGGATCAAATGATAATGGAGGGCGAAGAGGATATAAAGGCTGGACGGATATACAGTTCTGAAGAAATTAAGGATTTCATAGATTCTTGGAATTGAACGGGAAACCTATTTATTGGACGCACCCTGCAAAAAGGGATTCGGAAAAAATATTCCATTTCAACAAAGTATTGTACGGATCCCAAAAAAGCAAAAGAAATCTCTTATAAAATTTTGCAGAGAACACTACTTCTCGAAAATCCAAACTATAATTTTGAACAAATCGGCTCACTTGACGAGGCTTTTTCACATCTAAAACATACATATCGGAAACTGATTGAAGGACATTGCAAAATAACTTATCGCGTGGGTAAAACCAAGATTTATGTTGTTCGGGTTTTTGATACACGGCAGCATCCCTTCAAAAATCTTTAAAATTTAAAACTATTATAGAACAGATATTTTTCGTAGCTTTAAACTTCTCCCCGATTGAAATTTTCAAAATATGATTAAGCGTATAAACCTGGAACATATCCTGTTTTTGGATATTGAAACCGTTCCGCAGCACGAAAATTTTGAAGAACTGGATGATACTTCCAAAACCCTTTGGGAGCTGAAAAGCCAATATCAAAGAAAGGATGAAGTTTCGGCGGAAGAATTTTACGAACGGGCAGGAATTTGGGCCGAGTTTGGAAAAATTGTCTGTATTTCCGTGGGTTATTTTGTATTGAAAGGTGATGTTAGGAATTTTCGCGTAACCAGCTTTCATGGCGATGAGGTAAAGATTCTGAAGGATTTTAAAAGCCTTTTAGAGTCTCATTTCAACAAACCACATCACGTGCTTTGTGCGCACAATGGCAAGGAATTCGATTTTCCATATATTGCTCGAAGAATGATAATTAATGGTATTGACATTCCTTTCAAACTTGATCTCTTCGGAAAAAAACCTTGGGAAGTTCCACATTTGGATACATTGGAACTTTGGAAGTTTGGCGATTACAAAACCTTCACCTCGCTTAAGTTGATGGCGCACGTTTTGGGCATTCCTTCCCCGAAAGATGATATTGATGGCAGCCAAGTGCGAAGTGTTTTTTACGAAGAAAAAGACATTGACAGAATCATCATTTATTGCGAAAAGGACACGGTTACCGTAGCCCAGATTCTTTTGCGTCTTCGGAATGAAGTCATTTTAGATGAAGATGAAATCCTTTCGGTATAACTTTTTTCTTCGGAAGAAACCTCTTAATGTGGTTTTCTGTTTAATTTTTAGTAGTTTTATCAGCCATAATTAAATACCTACTTCTATGATAATTCCAAGATTCAATCCAAAATCATTTTTAATAGTTTTACTTGCTTCGGCTCCGTTATTTACTTCCTGCAAAGATAAAACGGCTACTGTTGAAGAACCGGTAGATGTAACACAAGAAGCATCCCTTGAGCAAAAAAAGCAAGCACTTGAAAATGTCGCCCCTACAACAAACACAATAAGCGCGAGCGGAGATTTAGCCATTAATCCCGCACACGGCCAACCAGGGCATCGTTGTGATATTGCCGTGGGAGCACCATTGAATGGTACTGCTGAAAATTCAAATACTAAAACAACGCCACAAAAAATTGATTTGAACAATATGAATACAACTCCGGCACCAACTTCGGGCGGAGGAAATTTAAACCCTGCCCACGGCCAACCCGGCCATAGATGTGATATTAAAGTAGGAGACCCATTATAAATACCCCAAAAATTTAAAAATTAAGCGGCCCGTTTCAAAATTGAAACGGGCCGCTTTGGTTATCAATACTAACTAACTATTCTTTTACAAAACGTTTCATGTGTTTGTTATTGCCAGTGTTTACTTCGAGCATGTAAACACCACTTTGCAATGATGAAACATCTAAGCTCTCTGTAAATGACCCTTTGCCAACTACTTGACCCATTACGTTATAGATTACATAATCTTTTCCTTCTGCGTCAACCAATGAAATATTTAACGTGTGTTTTGCAGGGTTTGGATAGATGGACATATCTGAACTGTTGAAGCCAGTATCTCCTGTAATGCCTTGATTAACAGAATTACTGATAATTACAGTATAATCTTCTACTTCTCCAAAGCTAAAGGTCTCACAAGGAGATGGGTTTGCATTATACTTCATAGAAACACGCATTCTTGTTGCTCCAGAAAGTGCAGATGTTGGCACTGTGAAGCTTCCATAGATAGGAGAAGCTTTAGTTCTTGAACGTGAATATACTTGTTCGCCGGAATCATCAAAATCGCCATCTTGGTTATAGTCAATCCACACTCTATATGCTTCATTATAGGCTCTTCCGGACCATCTTGGAGTTATGGTAATAGTATTACTACTTCCTTTTGACAATGTTGTTGAAATGCTAGTGAAATCTGCATAACCTCCATTATTGCCAGAAAGATTGTTTATACTTCCAAGTTGAACTCTGTCTATGTATTCATCGTTTGTATTATTTCCTTGTGAAGTACAATATGTTACAGAGTTTGAAAGTGTTGTAACATTTACCGTATTGCTGAAACCAGAATTATTACCAGCAGCATCGTGCGCACGAACTTTGAAGGAGTATGCCGTAGCTGCGATTAAACCGGTAATATTTGCAGAAGTTCCGGTTACACTACCCAAGTTTGTTGTTCCTTCAAAAACATCATATCCCGTTACTCCCACGTTATCTGTGGATGCATTCCATGAAAGCGAAAGGGTTGTTTGCGCCACATTTGAAGCCGCCAAATTTGAAGGAGCTGTTGGAGCCTGTGTATCTGGGCCTGCTCCACCCAAATTAATTGTATAATCTTCAACTTCACCATAACTGAATGTTTCGCAGGAAGTTGGAATTCCGTTGTATTTCATTGAAACCCGCATTCTGGTTTCTCCACCTACGGTTCCGGAAGGCACAGTAAATGTTCCGCTATTCGGAGTGTTGGTAGAAGCGGCTTTGGACCAAACCAATTCGCCAGCATCTCCAAAATCCTTATCACCGTTATAGTCAATCCAAACGGCATAGCCTTCATTATAAACTGTTCCAGTCCAAGTTGGAGTAACGGTAACTGTATACGTTGAACCTTCGCTCAAAGAAGTTGAAATACTTGTGAAGTCTGAATAAAGCTGCGCACCGGATGCGTTGTTGATAGTGTTTAACTGTACGCGGCTTATGTATTCGTCATTCACATTGTTTCCTTGGGAAGCACAATAGTTGCTTCCGCCACCACCGCCATAAGCAGCTCCAACACCAACTGCGTACCACGCATTTGTAGTTGCAATTTCTTCAGCACTACCCGCGCCGTATAAATCTATTGCCGCTTGTATTGCACCATTTCTAGCATCGCTGTATTGTGAATTTGAATTCAGGTAAACAGTAAGATTTCTATATGCAATAGCACCTGCTTTGTCCATTCCGATTCCGGTAACATTATAGCTGTCTCCTTTATCGTTTGTGCCACTTTTACCTACAGTCAAAATGTAAAACCAAAAGTTTTGCACGCCAGAATTTGTGTGAACACCGCCTGAATCACCTGAGCCTGAATACCAATTTGTTCCCAAATAGGTATCTGGATCCCCATAAGCGTTGGGATTGCTCATAGAACGCAATGCGCCACCGCTTCCGCCTGCACCAATTTCGTCACCCATAAGCCAGTCATTGGTTCCAGATGCAAACTTCTCAATAGATTCACCAAAAATATCGGAGAATGATTCATTCAATGCACCTGATTGATAGCTATATACCAAGTTCGCAGAATATTCGGTTACTCCGTGGGTAATCTCATGACCCACAATATCCAAGGATACAAGGGGTCCATAATTTACTCCATCGCCATCGCCGTAAGTCATACGGCTTCCATCCCAAAAGGCATTCACATAATTGTTGGAATAGCTAACGTATGATTTTATAATAGCTCCCGCATTGTTATATGAATTTCTACCGTATTTCTGGTTATAGTACTTGTACGTTTGTTCAGCACCAAAATGTGCTTGTACTCCCGTAGCATTTCCAGTAAAATTTGTTGAGTTGCTGGTAACATCTACTGCGTTGTTATAGTTGGTGCTGTTATTCAAATCATAGGTTTGTATTCCACCGCCATCTGCGGTTTGTCTCAATCTATAGGGACCAGCAGCATTGTCTGCTGTAAATGAAACATTGCCGTTGTAAAGACTTGTTCCAGTAGCGGGCACGTTGGCATCATGGATTTTTTTGTTCTCCATAATAAATTGGCCCGATTTAGCATCAATATACACATCTGCCCTGTAGAGAGGCGCTGTGGCGTAAATGTCAAATTTATAGGCAAGTCGGTTTGTTTCAGAAATATTTTCAATGGCGGGAATAATTACCAACTCTCCGGTCGGTTTTTTATAATTGTCTGCCAAGGCAGCTTCCGCAGCATTCTGCCACATATATTTTGAAGCGCCCACATGTGCAATTGCACTGTTCAAAGCTTGTGAATTGCTTATAGATGGGGTAACATTAAAATCTTCAGCAATAGGAAAATAAGCAGAATTTAAAGATTGTACCGTTCCATTTTTACTGCTCAATGTAACAGTTGCAAACTCAACTTTAACACCGTTAAAGTATTCCTGCATTTTTTGGTGTGTAAACCCTAAAGGGTCTTGTTTTTGTTTTAGCGTTGTGAAAGAAGTTGGGGAGGATGGGTTGAAAACTTCTTTGAAAATTTGGGTGGAATTTTGAAGTGAATACGATTGTGAGGCATCAAAAACCACTAGATTTGGGGGTTGCTTTACGTTTCTCTTTTCTTCATTCTTGTTTTGCGCAGAAACTACTGCTGAAAAACAAAAAATTGAAAATGAAAAAAGAAAAACGAACTTGTTAATTTTTTTCATAATAATTAAGATTTAATGAATAAAATAGTTTGTTGTTTTGTTAAAACAATTAAATGAACAACAATAATTGTGAAAATCAAATTTTATTCGATGAACCGCTGTTAAAAAAATATTGCTGTGATTATCCTATCTTTGAAATAATGAAAAATGCTGCCCTCCTATCAGTTCAAGAACTTGCCGTTTCCTTCGGAAAAAGGGAAAAGAGTATAGAAATTTTGCATAAAATATCCTTCGAGGTTTTTGAAAACGAAGTTTTGGGTATCGTTGGGGAATCTGGGTCTGGCAAATCTGTTACTTCACTTGCCATTATGGGTTTGTTGCCTAAAAAGCAAACGCTCCAATCCGGAAATATTCTTTTTGAAGAAAAAAATCTGCTGAAAACGAATGAAAAAAAATTCCGAAAAATACGTGGTAAGGAAATAGCCATGATTTTTCAGGAACCGATGAGTGCGCTCAATCCTTCTTTAAAATGTGGCTTTCAGGTTTCAGAAATACTTCAGCTTCACCTAAAAATGAATACTTCCGAAGCCAAAAAGGAAACCATTTCATTATTTGAAAAAGTAAAACTGCCGCGTCCCAATGAGATTTTCAACAGCTACCCGCACCAAATAAGCGGCGGACAAATGCAGCGGGTAATGATTGCCATGGCCATTGCCTGCAAACCAAAACTGCTCATTGCGGACGAACCCACTACAGCACTTGATGTAACCGTTCAAAAAGAAATTATTTCGCTTTTGAAATCTATCCAGCAAGAAACCAAAATGGCAATGCTGTTCATATCGCATGATTTGAGTTTGGTTTCAGAAATTGCAGATAGAGTTGTGGTCATGTATAAAGGTGATATCGTTGAAAATGCGACTACTGCAGAAATATTTAAAACCCCGAAGGCAGAATACACAAAAGCACTTTTGGAGTCGCGGCCCTCGTTGAAAGTGCGTTTGGCAAAATTGCCCACCATTGCTTCCATTGCCGATAAAAGTTTTGAGCCACGGGAAGTAAAACCTGTGGAACGTGCTAAAAGACATAAAAGAATTTATACCCAAAAACCTATTCTTGAAATCATCAATTTAGAAAAACAGTACCTCAGCAATGTGGGGATATTTTCGAAAAAAGAAATAGTAAAAGCCGTGGATGATGTTAGTTTTTCGGTTTTTGAAGGCGAGACATTGGGACTTGTGGGCGAATCGGGCTGTGGAAAATCTACTTTGGGGAGAACAATTCTTCAGCTTGAAAAAGCAACTTCGGGAAGCATAAAATATAGAGGAAAGGAACTTACATCACTTTCCAAACGTGAAATTAGAAATCTTCGAAAGGAAATTCAGATTATTTTTCAAGATCCCTATTCCTCGCTAAATCCTCGTTTAATGATTGGCCAAGCATTGATGGAACCTATGGAAGTTCACGGTTTGGCAAAAACAAAAAGAGAGAGAAAAGAACGTGTGCTATCACTACTTGAAAAGGTAGGTTTAGATAAAAACTATTTTTACCGTTATCCGCACGAGCTTTCCGGCGGGCAAAGACAAAGAGTTGGAATTGCGCGAACCATTGCCGTGGAACCGAAACTGGTTATTTGTGACGAATCGGTTTCTGCTTTGGATATTTCGGTCCAAGCCCAGGTTTTGAACCTGCTGAATGAATTGAAGAATGATTTTGGCTTTACGTATATATTTATATCGCACGATTTGGCAGTGGTTAAATATATGGCAGACCAACTTTTGGTTATGAATAAGGGAAAGATCGAGGAACTGGGTGATGCTGATGAAATATATGCAAATCCACAAACAGAATATTCAAAGAAGCTTATTGAGGCAATTCCGAAGGGTATTTAGAAATTTAAAAAAAGAAGACAATAAAAAAACCCGTTCTAACCTCACGAAGAACGGGCTTAGTTTTTATCTGTTTCACAACAGATTTGGGGCATAAAACCATAAAAAAAGATTAAATCAATAAAAACACTTTCTTAAAAATGAAAAGCACGTTTAGTAACAATTCTTTTGTGCTTTTAAATGATCTAATTACTTTTTCCATATGAGGTTAAGTTGGTAAGATTTGGGACTGCTAATATCAACACATTTTTCATATAAAACGATAAAAGACACATAAATTCGATGAAATACACTAAATTTTAACATTTAAGCTCTTTTTTGTCATTTTTTAACATAAAAAAACCATGAAAATCATGGTTTTTAAAATATAAAATTGGTTTTTTTCTTAAAACTTCATCTCTATAATCTCACCGTTTACAATTAAATCTCCCTCTGTAGCTTTTATAATTTCTTCAACAGAAACTCCCGGTGCTCGTTCAAGGAGGTGAAATTTTCCATCAGTTATTTCGAGAACGGCAAGGTTGGTAACTATTTTTTTTACGCATTTTACACCCGTAAGTGGCAAGCTACATTCCTTTAATAGCTTAGACTCACCCTCACGGTTGGTATGCATCATTGCCACAATAATGTTTTCTGCGGAAGCAACCAAGTCCATAGCGCCGCCCATTCCTTTGACCATTTTTCCGGGGATTTTCCAATTGGCGATGTCTCCGTTTTGAGAAACTTCCATAGCTCCCAGTATTGTTAAATCAACATGCTGGCCACGTATCATCCCAAAACTCATCGCCGAGTCAAAAAAAGATGCGCCGGGCAGTGCAGTGATTGTTTGCTTTCCAGCATTTATAAGATCTGGATCTTCTTCCCCTTCAAAAGGAAAAGGACCCATTCCGAGAATTCCGTTCTCACTCTGAAATTCTACACTTATATCGTCGCGCACAAAGTTGGCTACCAAAGTTGGGATTCCGATTCCTAAATTTACGTAGTAACCGTCTTTTACTTCTTTTGCAATTCGTTGTGCTATTTGTTCTTTTGTTAAAGCCATTAGTTTCTTTTTCTAACCGTTAATTGCTCAATTCTCTTTTCATATTTTTCTCCCTGAAATATTCTTTGTATAAAAATACCTGGAATATGAATTTGATTCGGATCCAATTCGCCAGCGGGAACTAATTCTTCCACTTCCGCCACAGTTATTTTTCCGGCACCGCACATGGCTGGGTTAAAATTTCTGGCCGTTCCTTTAAAGATGAGATTTCCTGCTTCGTCGCCTTTCCAAGCTTTTACAAAGGAGAAATCGGCTTCAAACGCTTTTTCCATCACATACATTTTTCCGTGGAATTCACGGGTTTCCTTTCCTTCGGCTACTTCGGTTCCATAGCCTGCGGGAGTATAAAATGCTGGGATTCCGCTTCGGGCTGCTTCGCATCGTTGTGCCAGAGTACCCTGCGGAATCAGTTCCACCTCCATCTCGTCACTGAGCATTTGGCGCTCGAATTCGGCATTTTCACCTACATACGAAGAAATCATTTTCTTTATTTGGTGCTTTTTCAACAAAAGGCCAAGTCCAAAATCATCCACACCTGCGTTGTTTGAAATACAGGTAACGTTTTGGATGTTTTTACGAACCAATTCGCCAATAATATTTTCGGGAATACCGCAAAGTCCAAAACCTCCCAACATAAAAGTCATTTCGTCTTCAATGCCTTCACAAGCTTCGCGAACGTTTGCAACTGTCTTTTTTATCATTTTTTAAATTTTCTGAAAATTACAAAATTTCAATCTATAAAAAAACCTCACAGGTCTTCAAAAACTTGTGAGGTTTGTATAATTAATAAAGGTTTTTATCAAAAATCAAACTCATCCGAGATTTCCTCGACATCGGGATTGCCTTCGCGCCATTTGGAACAATTAGTTTCTATGGAAAGATTTGCCGGGCGCTCGAAGTTACCGGTTGAAACGTCCAAATCCTTATCGGCATAACAACTTTTCATATACATTCCCCAAATAGGCAAAGCCATTGTAGCTCCCTGCCCATAGGCTGTTGATCCAAAATGCGTAGCGCGGTCGTCACCGCCAACCCATACTCCTGTAACCAAATTTGGAACCATGCCCAAAAACCAGCCATCGCTGTTGTTTTGGGTAGTACCGGTTTTACCAGCAATTGGGTTTGTGAAATTATAAGGATATCCAGTTACTGCATTTTTGTAAACTGCTGAGCCTTCACGACCGGTCCCGCGCAAACGGCTACCGGAGCCTGATTGGGTAACACCTTCCATTAAACTGACTGTTACGTATGCAGTTTCATTGCTAATAACGTCTTTGGTTTTGGGAACGTTTTGATAAAGAACCGTTCCATTTTTGTCCTCAATTCTTTGAATAAGTATAGGTTCAACGTAAACCCCTGCATTTGCGAAAGTGCTATACGCACCAACCATTTCATAAACTGAAACGTCTGGTGTTCCGAGGGCTATGGAAGGCACTGCAGGCATATTTTCGGTATTAACGCCCATTTTTTTGACCAAATCAATTACTGGTTCTGGCCCCACTCGATCTATCAATCGGGCAGTAATGGTGTTAATGGAATTGGCGAGTGCATATTTTAGGGTAACCATTCCACCATAGGTGTTTCCAGCATTTTTGGGAGTCCAAGACTGTATTAAATTGTGCCTTCCTGCGGGAATGGTGTAAATGGTATTGGGCAGCGTATCACAAGGTGACATGTGCATTTGGTCTATGGCCGTGGCATAAACAAAGGGCTTGAAGGTAGAACCTATTTGGCGCCTTCCTTTTTTGACCATATCATATTTGTAGTGTTTATAGTCTATCCCACCCACCCAGGCTTTCACTTCACCAGTCTGTGGGGTCATGGACATCATTGCTGCCTGCAAAAAAGATTTGTGATAGCGGATGGAATCCATCGGTGTCATTATTGTATCGATATCACCTTTCCAAGAAAAAACACGCATCGGTACTTTCTTTTTGAAGCTTTTTATAATTTCCTCATCTTCCTTTCCCTGTCTTTTCATTTCGCGCCAGCGATCACTTTTTCGCATTGCAGAATTTAAAATACCCGCCGTTTCTTCTTCCGTAATATCGCGGAAAGGGGCCGTTTTGTTTTTCTTGTTTTGTTCAACAAAAGCTTCCTGAAGATGGGCCATATGTTTTTTTACAGCAGTTTCGGCATATTCCTGCATTTTGCTATCTATGGTAACATATACCTTCAATCCATCTTGATAAATGTTGTATTTAGTGCCATCTGGCTTTGGATTTTCCTTTATCCAATCTTCCATAAAGTTACGGGCGTATTCGCGGAAATAGGTTGCGCTTCCTTCATCATGGCCCTGGGGTGTAAATTTTATATTTAAGGGGAGGGCTTGAAGTGAATCCATTACCTTTTCTGAAATATAATCGTACTTCTCCATTTGGGCCAAAACCACGTTTCTGCGCTCGCGGACCATTTCCGGTCTCCGGTTGGGGTTAAAAAGCGAGGAGTTTTTGAACATCCCAACCAGCATTGCAGCTTCAGCAGTGGTCAGTTGTGATGGAGGCTTGTCAAAATAAATATTTGCGGCGCTTTCAATACCTACGGCTTGGTTTAGAAAGTCGTATTCGTTGAAGTACATCGTGATTATTTCATCTTTTGTATAACGACGTTCCAGACGGATTGCAATAATCCATTCTTTTATTTTTTGAAGAACCCGTTCTATTTTGTTTGATGCTCTTTGGTCCGTAAAAAATAATTTAGCTAATTGTTGGCTAATAGTACTTGCACCCCCACGGGTTCCCAAAAATGCAACGGCACGTATGGTTCCTCTTCCGTCAATTCCCGAATGATCGTAAAAACGTGCATCTTCAGTAGCAATTAAGGCATTTATCAAATGGTCTGGCAAAGAATCGAAAGGAACGGGTGTTCTGTTTTCTTTATAAAATTTTCCAAGGGTTTTTCCATCGGAAGAAATAATTTCGGTAGCAAGGTTTTTCTCTGGGTTTTCAAGACTGGTTTCATCCGGAAGACTTCCGAAAACTCCCCAAGATGCTAATAGGAAAAACAAAAGGACCACGAGTATAAAACCCGCGAAAATTTTCCAAAAGGTTTTGATATGATGGCCTACATCATTCTGGTTTTTCTTTTTAGGGGCTGCTTTTTTTGTTGCCATATTTTTTACTGTTTGGCGGCTTCTTCAACACTGAAACCAACATCTGTAATGCCTTCGAGTTTTGTAACGCCTTCCACCGCGCCATTATTGCGCATTGCCTGTGCTATATCCACGGTGTAATTTCCTTCTTCAAAAAACTGTACGTGCTCTTTGTACCACAGTTTGTTTTCCTTTACATCGCCAATCCCCTGGCCCATCCACGAGCCATCTGGATTTGCCATTCGGTATTCAAGTGTGTCGGTAAGGGTTTTGCCGTGGGGAAAATTCATTGAAACGATCAAGAATATATTGTTGAACTTGTATTCGTTAGTGTTCCTTATATTTAGGAACAAATTGTATTTTTTAAGTGAATCCAATTGTGGCAGTTTAAATTCCACTACTTCCTCAGCGCCCCAATAACCATCCATGGCTCTTGTTTCACTGAAAACCGTGTTTGATTCGCACGATACAAACATCCCCATTAACAAAAAAAGGGCCACTAACTTATTCATTCTTTGTTGGCTTTCTATTTCTGTTTTGATTCCCGGGTTTGTTTCCAGGTTTTTTTGAAGAATTGTTCTTTGGATTATTTTTGGGAACATTTCCAGCAGTAGCTTCAACTTTGCCTTTGTTTCGACTTTTATTTCGACGTTTTTTGCTTTTTTGTTTCGGCTGGTCAAAGCGCGTTAAACTATCTTGGCCAACCACATTGCTATACGGTTCTTTTTCTGGTTTTGGAGTTTCGATTATAAATTCCTCCAGCGCCATCGGTTTTTTACCCTTTTTGTTCAGTTCTATAATTTCATTGGCTTTTTCAGCGGTCAGTTCGTGCCAATTCATAAATTCCTTTTCGTAAGCATACCAAAGCAAACCTTTAAAAATGTCTATCTTTTGGCAAGTGGCATATCCTTTTTCAGTTTGAAGTTTTGTTTCGGTACTTGGAAAAGATTCCAAAGCTTCCAAATAAGTGTCCAATTCATAATTCAAGCAGCATTTCAACTTTCCACATTGTCCCGCAAGCTTTTGCGGATTCAAAGAAAGTTGCTGATAGCGCGCTGCGGAAGTGTTAACAGAACGAAAATCCGTCAGCCAAGTGGAACAGCAAAGCTCTCGACCGCAACTGCCTATTCCGCCCAAACGTGCTGCTTCTTGGCGGAAACCAACCTGTTTCATTTCAATTCGGGTGTTGAAGGTTCTTGCGAATTCTTTTATCAATTCCCGGAAATCAACACGATCTTCGGCGGTGTAATAAAAAATAACCTTTGAAGCATCGCCCTGAAATTCAACATCACTAATTTTCATTTGCAATCCGTGGCGTATAGCTATTTCGCGGGAACGCTTTTGCACATCAGCTTCTTTATCACGAACGCCTTGCCAAATGTCAATATCCTTTTGTGAAGCTTTTCGGTAGATTTTAGGAAGTGCTTCAACTTTTAAGGGAATCTTTTTCTTCTTCATTTGAACGCGAACCAACTCTCCGGTGAGCGTTACAATCCCAATATCGTGGCCAGGGGAAGCTTCTGTGGCTATAACATCGCCAATGCTTAAAGTAAGATTTTCGGGATTTTGGAAGAATTCCTTTCTTCCGTTTTTAAAGCGCACTTCCACCGCATTGAAGGGTTCCATATTGGCAGGAAGTTGCATATTTGAAAGCCAGTCGAACACCGTCAGTTTGTTGCAGCCATCGGTTCCGCAAGTACCATTGTTCTTGCATCCTTTTGGCTGTCCGTTGGCGCCTGTGGCACAGCTGGTACAGCTCATATTTTTATATATAAAGCCCTTTTCAAAACGAATAGGGACGAAAATTAAACAAAATTTTAATCAGTAAAGATACCAATAAAATTTACGATTTTGGATTTACGATTTTAGATTTTTGAACTAAGACCTAAGACCGCTTCGCTGAAAGACTTAAGACTTCATAATAATTTAAAAATAAACAGTCTTTTCTAAAAGTCTTCCCCCGACCCCTCCAAAGGAGGGGAGTGAGTGAGATTAGTGTTCCCTTCCCTTTGGGAAGGGTTAGGGATGGGACTATTTCTTAAACTTCAACTTCTCAGACCGTCCTTTCTTAAAAATCTTGTTACTATTCGGGATGCCTTGTCGAAGTCTTTTCTGCTCTTCTTCGGGCAGGTGGATAATCGCGACACATTCTTCAGAACAACAATTTTCCATTACTACGGCACACTTTTCACATTGAATAAAAAGCAGGTGGCAAGCTTCGTTTGCACAGTTGGTGTGCGTGTCGCAAGTTTCGCCGCATTGGTGGCAGTGAGAAATTACATCTTCAGTAATCCGTTCGCCGCGACGATGGTCGAAGACGAAATTTTTTCCGATGAATTTATTTTCCAAACCTTGATTTTCAACCTGTCGTGCATATTCAATAATGCCGCCTTCCAGCTGAAACACATTTTTAAAACCTTTGTGTTTGTAATATGCGCTGGCTTTTTCGCAACGGATTCCGCCAGTACAGTACATTACCAATTTTTTATCTTTCTTGTGGTCTTTTAAATCTGCTTCAATAATGTCCAAAGAATCACGGAAGGTATCAACATCAGGTGTCACAGCATTTTTAAAACGGCCTATTTCACTTTCGTAATGGTTTCGCATATCAACCAAAACCACATTTGGATCTTCAATTAGTTCGTTGAATTTTAGGGCATCAACGTGGATTCCTTTATTTGTAACGTCGAAAGTTTCGTCATTCAAACCATCGGCAACAATTTTATCGCGGACTTTTACTTTCAACTTTAAAAAAGATTTCAAATCCTGCTCAATGGCAATATTCAATCGCACATCTTTCAAAAAATAAATCCCGTCCAGAAATTCCTTGAATTCCCTAAAACGTTTCGCCGGCACGGAAAGTTGGGCATTTATACCTTCGTGGGCAATATAAATGCGGCCCAAAACATCCTGTTCGTGCCAAGCAATAAATAAATGATTTCTGAAAAGATGCGGATTGCCAATTTTGGCGTATTGATAAAAAGAAAGGGTAAGCCGTTCCTCGCCGGCCTGTTCCAAAAGTGTTTCCCTTTCTTTCGCACTTAATTTATTGTACAGTTGCATGCTATACTTTTTTAGGTGAAAAGAATTGATTTATAACGTTACAAAAGTAAAGGTTTTATTGAAATTGAAAGGGTTCTACGCAACATTACAATCATTCGGAGGAATACCTTTTAAAATTATGTAGGAAAAAACTTCAATAAAAAAGGGGGAAATCCCCCTATAAAAACAGGGAAAATCCTGTTTTTTATTTCAAATTATTACCATAGTTTTAACAAATCAACTAACTTAAATAGACGAAATTAACAATTACAGCTTGGATGTCAACCAAACAAGTATAAACCTAAATGTTTCAGGTTATTCATCTGGTCTGTATTCAGTGGCTCTTGTATGTGACGGTGAGATCGTGGGTTCCAAAAACCTTGCAAAACAATAACTTAAACTCTATTATCATGAAAACTTTTATAATTATTTTTTTATTTAGTATAAGTATGGGCTCTTTTGCCCAGATAACGCTGATTCCCGATCCCAATTTTGAACAAGCCCTGATTGATCTAGGCATTGATAGTGATGGCATCGTAAACGGACAAGTGTTGACAAGTGATATTGAAACCGTAACCAATCTTGATATAAATAATAAGGGCATTCAGGACCTCAATGGCATTGAAGGTTTTACTGCTCTGGAAGTTTTGGATGTATCGTCTAATATGGCGCCATACTTATCTTTTCCGCAAAACCTTGAACTTGTGGAACTGATTTTTGACGGAAGTTTTCATCTTGTAGGTATGGATGTTTCCAGCAATACAAACTTAGAAATTCTTCGAAGCACCTTTTCTTTTCTTACGGAATTGGACCTGTCTAACAATATAAATCTTTTGGAGCTAGCCCTTGGAGAACCTTCCCCTGCAGGCACGCACGGTATTGAATATATAGATTTGAGCCATAACATTATGTTGCAGAAACTATATCTAGAAAACCTGGAGTTGTTAGGTGCGGTCGATTTACGCTCCGGGAATAATACAGGACTATTAGATGTGTATATCCATTGTAGTTTGGATTTCGGAGTTTTGTGTGAACCCTTTCCTTGCTTAATGGTAGATGATGTGGTTGCGGCCCAGAACAACCAATTTCCTTATTCAGAATGGAATGCTTTGGTCGTATATTCAGAAGATTGCACGTTGGGCATTTCCAGCCAAGAGGATAATTTATTTTCAATCTACCCAAACCCCGCAAAAAACGAATTGTTTTTAAGTTTAACAAACACAACAAGCAATCTTAAAATAAAAATCTTCAACATTGAAGGCAAACTTTTAAGCACTCAAAGTTTAGAGTTTGAAAAACAGGCTGCCGTAGATGTTTCAAACCTTTCCAATGGCATCTATTTTCTAAACATTGAAGCTGAAAACGGCAACACAATATTTAAAAAATTTGTAAAAGAATAAACTTTCAAAAATCATTAATTCCCGAACAGCCGCTATCAAGCGGCTGTTTTCGTTTCATGTAATTTTTATAATGTTTCAAAAAATCGTGCTTCCAACCGTTCCCGATAAAGATCGGGACAGGCTATGGTTCAAACCGTCATTTTTGTTAACAAAAATCCTTTCCTCTCACATTTTACTTTTGCCCCAAGCACAAAGAAATAGTATCTTAGCATCTTCATCCTCCAAAGAATTTTTTTTGCGAAGGAGGAATAATTTCCATCATAAAATACACCGAAAATGAGCACTGAAAAAGAAGCAAAGCTAAAAGCATTAAAGCTAACTTTAGATAAACTAGACAAAACCTACGGCAAGGGAACCGTAATGAAAATGGGCGATAGCGCCGTGGAAGATGTGGATGTTATTCCCACAGGTTCTTTGGGACTTGACGTAGCACTCGGCGTGGGCGGTTATCCGCGCGGAAGAGTTATTGAAATCTACGGTCCGGAATCTTCGGGTAAAACTACATTAACGCTTCACGCAATGGCCGAGGCACAGAAAAAGGGCGGAATAGCCGCATTTATTGATGCAGAACATGCCTTTGACCGTGGCTATGCCCAAAAACTTGGAGTAGATATTGAAAACCTCATCATTTCACAACCTGATAATGGCGAGCAAGCCTTGGAAATTGCAGATAACCTAATTAGAAGTGGCGCCATAGACATTGTGGTTATTGACTCCGTAGCTGCCTTAACGCCAAAGAGTGAAATAGAAGGCGAAATGGGCGATAGTAAAATGGGGCTTCACGCTCGTTTAATGAGCCAAGCACTTCGAAAACTTACGGGTTCAATCAGCAAAACAAAATGTACCGTAAT
>JBBQUI010000053.1:0-16654 GCA_038212575.1 Flavobacteriales bacterium | reverse complement strand
CCAGCTCCGGTAAGAGGCTTGCCAGAACGAAGCTCATCACCCATTTGTTTGATGAGGGCTTCCATGTCCAAATTAATTTCTGTACTTTTCATATGTCTAATTTATTAAATTATAAATTGACACACTTAATTGAATAGACTCAAAAAACAAACTCATCGACTTATAAACTCATCGACTTCTAAACTCATCGACTTCTAAACTCATCGACTTATAAACTCATCAATTTCTAAACTCATCAACTTATAAACTCATCGACTTATAAACTCATCGACTTCTAAACTCATCAACTTATAAACTCATCAACTTATAAACTCATCGACTTCTAAACTCATCGACTTATAAACTCATCGAATTCTAAACCCATCGACTTTATTTAAAATTTCTTTTTTCTTTATTCTATCCTCTTTTTTCTTTTTCCTATTTTTGAATCTTTAAAATTGACATGAAATCAATCCTGCTCCATCCCTCCTATTTCCCTTCCATCGAGCAAATGGCGGCTGTTGCGCAGGCTGAAAAAGTGGTTTTTGAAGTTGAGGACAATTACCAAAAACAAACCTACCGAAACCGCACGTTTATTGCGCACAGCAATGGAAAATTGCTTTTGAACATTCCCATAAAACACAACCGAAACGCAAAACGCCAAAAAACGAAGGACGTAATTGTTGAAAATGATTTTCCGTGGCAGGAGCAGCATTGGAAAAGCCTTCAGAGCGCGTATCGCACTTCACCTTTTTTTGAATATTATGAGGATGATTTGAAACATCTTTTCACCGAACCCGTTGAAGGTTTAATGGCGCACAATCTCAAAATATTTGATATGCTGTGCGAATTGATTGGAATTGAAGTTGAAATTGTAAAAACCAATTCTTTTGAAAAAAATCCAGAAATAATAGATCTCCGTGTTTTAATTGATGCTAAAAGAAAATCAGATTTTAAAGCGGAAGAATACAATCAAGTCCATCAAGCAAACCATCCCTTTTTGCCGAATCTTTCGGTATTGGATTTACTTTTTAATGAAGGACCCAATGGGTTAAGCTATTTGGAAAGGTCCCCTCTGCCCGCCGCGGCGGGCATCTCCCCGAAGGGGATAAAAACCGAGAATCCATCAAAGTAGGAATTCCCCCTTTGGGGGCAAGGGGGCTTTACCAGCCCACGGTAGCCCACACGGCGTAATGATCAGAAAACGTTTTCTCCATAGTGTCAAAAGAAATAATATCGAGACCTTCGGACGCAAAAATATAGTCTATCCGCATCGGGAATTTTTCAAACTTAAAAGTAGTTCCCAAGCCGTTGCCGCGTTCACGAAAAGCGTCCTGCATGCCGTCTTTCAATTTTCTATAACTGTATGAAAATGGCGTATTGTTTAAATCGCCACAAATCATTACAGGATGTGACGTTTTTTGCTTGTGCTCCAAAATAGCTTCCACTTGACTTTGCTGTTTTTTAAAAGCACTAGCAACACGTTTGCGGAGTTTTTCATTATCGCTTTCCTGTAAAAAACTCACGCGTGGAATTATACCGAGCGACTGCAAATGCACGCTGTATATGCGAAGAGTATCCTTTCCTTTTACAACATCTGCATAAAGTGTATTATTGTAAGTATCTTCAAAATCAAAACCTCCGGTATTTATTAAAGGATATTTTGAAAAAATAGCGTGGCCCAGTTTTGCTTTTTCAGATTTAAAATGAATATACTGAAAAGGATAGGCAGAAAAATCGATTTTGTTGGGCTTGTAATATTCCTGGACACAAACCACATCTGGAGTCTCTTCGAAAAGTATTTCAGAAATTATTTGGGAAGCATCTGTCTTCGGGTTTTTTTCATAAGCATTGAACAACCTAACGTTATACGAAAGTACATTGAGCGTGTTTTTATACTGCGAAACATCGCCTTCTGGAGATATTTCATAAAAAACATTGAAATAAAAATAGGAGATAAAAAGCACGGTGAACGAAATAAAAAATCTGCGACGCAACTGCAATGCCCAATAAATCGCAAAAAGAATATTTACTATTATCAGCAATGAAACTGCCAAACTGAGCAACGAAAGCGTGGGAAAGTTTTTAGGGGGCAAATAGGGCAGAATGAAAGAAATAAGCAAAAGAAAAGCCGCAAGCAGATTGCCCCAGTAAATCAGTTTGTTGAGAAATTTCCTCATTGGTTTAGTCTTCTTTTCCGGCTTTGAACAAAAAATCTTTTTCTTCTTTGGTGAGACTCTCGTAGCCGCTCTTGCCAATTTTATCTAAAATACCATCCACCTTTTTTTGATTGTCAGATTTTGCCTCTTTTGGTTTAGAACGCTGAGGAGTAGGTTGAGTTGTGCGGTGTACTTTTTTGAAAGGTTTTTTCTTTCGTGGGGTGAAAAGATTTGCAATCCAATCCATAAAGTTTTCAAACCATATTCCAATGTCGTTGCCTTTGGCAAGTTGTGTTGCATAAACAAAGCCAAACAACGCACCGCCTACGTGTGCCATCAATCCGCCGGCATTGCCCGAAGTTGGGATTCGTACCAAATCAAAAAGAAACAGAAATAGGGCAATATGCCAAAGTTTTATGGTGAAGGTGAAAATACGAACTTCCGTATTTGGTGTGTATGTTGCGATAAAAATCATAATTGCTGTTACCGCTCCGGAAGCGCCAATCAAATACCCACGACTTCCAACAAAAACGGGAAAGAGATTATACGCCAAAACAAACAGCAATCCTCCAAAAAGTGCACCCAGCAAGTAAACAGTAAGTAATCTCTTGCCGTTAAAAAGGTTCAAAACAAATTGCCCGAACCAATACAGCCAAAGCATATTAAACAAAATATGAAAGAACCCAAAATGCAAAAAACCATAGGTAATCAAAGTCCATGGACTGAATAAAAGTGTATCAAAATCATCGCTCAAAACAAACCAACGCGAAAGGTATTGCGGACTTATACTGAACAAAAATGAACCCAGACTAACCACCAAAAACACGGCTACATTGATAACAATGAGCTTGACCAAAACACTGGCCATTTTATACTGATATGCAAAGTTTGTAGCTGCCATAATTAATTCCAGCGGTGGTTATCAAAACTATTTTTTTTCCAGTACCAAGCCATAATAAAGCCGAATAGTGCACCCCCAATATGTGCAAAATGTGCAATTCCCGTCGGTGCTCCGGTAATTCCAAAAACCAAATCGAGGACGATAATTCCGGGGATGAAATATTTTGCTTTAATAGGAATTGGAAGAAAAATAAGCATCAGCTCAATATTTGGGAACATCATTCCGAAAGCTACCAAAACGCCATAAACCGCACCCGAAGCGCCAAGCGCGATTCCGTTATATGTGTTGTAAAGACCTTGGATAGTATCTTGGGAAACATAATCTAAAACCGCAGTGTTATATTTTCCAGTATTCAAAAGGTCCATAATTTGCTCTTGGCTCATCCCTGCATTCATCAAAGCGTCCATCGCTGCATGCACTTGATAATAATTTACCAAGGTATAAATCAAAACAGAGCCAAGTCCCGCTGAAAAGTAAAAGAACAGAAACTTTTTTTGACCCCAGCGTATTTCCAAAGGCGAACCAAAGGCCCAAAGAGCATACATATTAAAAAGTATGTGGAAAAAACCTCCGTGCATAAACATTGAGGTTAGTGGTTGCCAATACTGAAAATTAGGGTTTTCAAAATAATAGAGCGCAAAAAGACGCTCTGCAATTCCGTTGCTGAATTGTGCTCCAATGAAAAAAAGCACATTCAGAATTAAAAGAAATTTTACGGTATCGGTTATTCTTCCCATATTTATTTCCCGCCCTTCGACTATCGCTCAGGATAAACTTCGGCGGAATCTTTTTATACCCTACGAGGGCAAGTTTTACATAAATTTTTTATCCAGATCGCTCACGTCCAACGTGGTAAAAACTGGTTTATTTGTTGGGCTAACGCTTGGCTCTTTGCACGCAAAAAGCTGATTGATTAAATGTTCCCTTTCTTCTTTATTCAAAGAAACCCCCGTTTTTATTGCCATACTTGCGGCCATAGATTTTGCGAGCATATCATTTTGGCTGAAACCGCTATCGGGCACTTCTTCTTTTATGTCGTTTACCAATTGGTGAAGCAAATTTACAACATGGCTCTCAAGTATCAGCACTGGAATTCCGCTAATCTCAATCGTTTCGTCTTTCAATTCTGAAAAAATAAAGCCCGTATGTTCCAATTGCTCACGTATCTTTTCAATAATTTCAACATCAGGTTTTGAAAAATGCAACTGAAGCGGAAATAGTAACTGCTGGCTAACAGCTTCTTTTACTGTAATGTTTTTCAACAATTCTTCGTAAAGAATCCGTTGGTGCGCAAGATTTTGATGGATAATCATCATCCCGTTTTTCAGCGGACTTACAACGTATTTATTCTGAATTTGAAATGTTATCTGTCCAGTTTCGGCCTCGGTATTTTCAAAAAGACTGCCGGTTACTTCCTCGCTTTCAAACTCTATGTCTCCCAAGTTGGAAATTGCCGTTGTATTATCTTTTAATCCAACATATAATGATTCCCAAGAAGCTGTTTGCTCCCTTTTAAACGGAAAATTGATATTGCTTTGTTTCGGTTTCTCCTTAAATGGATTGAAATCCCGATCCACTTCTATTGAAGGCGCGGTGGGTTGCTTTTTATTATAATCGTATGGTGTATCAAAACCTTTGTCCCTTTCAAAATCAAGCACCGGCGCAATATTGAACTGTCCCAAACTGTGCTTTACCGTCGCGCGGAGCATTGCATAAATGGAATGTTCGTCGTCAAATTTTATTTCGGTTTTTGTGGGATGTATGTTGATGTCGATGGAATGTGTATCTACTTCCAAAAACAAAAAGTAACCGGGATGAATGTCATTCTTCACCAAGCCTTCAAAAGCCGAAGCCACAGCGTGATGTAGATACGGACTTTTTATAAAGCGGTCATTCACAAAAAAAAACTGCTCTCCCCTGCTCTTTTTTCCGAATTCAGGTTTTAGAACAAAACCTTCAATTTTTAAAATTTCGGTTTCTTCGCTTACGGGAACCAGTTTTTCATTGGTTTTGCTTCCGAAAATATTTACGATCCGCTGTCGCGAATTTGATGACGGAAGATTAAAAACATCGCTACCATTATGAAGCATTTGGAACGCAACATTTGGGTGCGCCAAAGCCACTCGGTGAAATTCATCAATAATATGGCGTGTTTCCACGGGATTGCTTTTTAAAAAGTTTCTCCGTGCGGGAATGTTATAAAAAAGATTTTTCACTGAAATGGTCGTTCCTTTCGGAACTACGGCAGGATCTTGCGAGATAACTTTACTTCCCTCGATAGTGAGGTGAGTGCCAATTTCTGAATCATCTGTTTTGGTTTTCAACTCTACGTGAGCGATGGCTGCAATGGAAGCCAAAGCCTCCCCACGGAAACCTTTTGTGTGAAGATTAAAAAGATCTTCTGCAGATTTAATTTTTGAAGTTGCGTGTCGCTCAAAACTGAGGCGAGCATCGGTAACGCTCATCCCCATTCCATTGTCGGTAACTTGAACTAAGGTTTTCCCAGCATCTTTAATTATGAGTGTAATTGAGGTTGCTTTGGCATCAATAGCATTTTCCAACAATTCTTTTACTACCGAAGCGGGCCGTTGCACGACCTCACCAGCTGCAATTTGGTTTGCAACGTGATCCGGTAATAACTGAATGATGTCTGCCATTAAAGTTTATGCGTAGAAAATAGATAAATCGAATCCAATAATGAATAGGAAAACAAGCACAAGTATCGCAACAATCACAATCAGTCTTCGGTTTGCGGTTTTGTCAGAGGATTGCCGTAAATCTGCCCAAGCGGTTTTAAATTTTCCCTTTAATCCTTGGTTGTCCCCAACAGTAGTTCTGTATTGGTCAAATTTATGACCCATTGCAAACGGGCTGCTTTCACCATCAAATTCGTAATGGCGCGGTTTGTAACCGTACTTTTTGTTTTTTCTCTTGCTTATTAGTCCCATAATTGTCGTGCTTCAAAGTTACTGAAAATAGTGTGTTTTCTAAAGTAATTACGAAGCCATTTTAAACAATTACTGTACCGTTGTCAGTTATCGGTTATCGGGAATTTGGGATTTGGGATTTGGGATTTGGGATTTGGGATTTGGGATTTGGGATTTGGGATTTTGAATATTGAATATTGAATATTGAATATTGAATATTGAATATTGAATATTAAAATTTAGATTCTTTCCGAAGCTGCGCCATTTTTATTGCAGCAATTGCGGCTTCGGTTCCCTTGTTGCCGTGTTTGCCGCCACTGCGGTCTATGGACTGTTGCATATTATTGTCTGTAAGCACACAGAAAATTACAGGAATTGTACCGTGTACGTTCAAGTCTTTTATGCCTTGAGAAACAGCTTCGCAAACGTAATCGAAATGTTTTGTTTCGCCTTGTATAACGCTTCCAATTGCAATTACTGCATCCAGCATATCATAGCTTTTTGTCATTTGCTTACAGCCGAAAATAAGTTCAAAACTGCCGGGAACGTTCCAACGAACTATGTTTTCATTGATGGCTCCACAATCCTTCAAAGCATCAAAAGCGCCTTGAAACATGCCTTCGGTAATTTTGTGGTTCCATTCTGAAACAACAATCCCAAACCGAAAGTCCTTCGCGTTTGGGATTGTTGTTTTATCGTAAGCCGATAAATTTGTATTTGCTGTAGCCATTTATTTTTTCATTCCTTCTGCTCGGCCAGTATAAATTTCGGCTTTAGCGGCTTCTGCAGATTTTGAATATTCGTCAGCTATTTTTTTGAAATGGGCCAATGCTTTGTCATTTTGGTTCAAAGACATTGCGGCAATTCCAGCTTTCAAAAGAAAACGTGGACTTGTAAAATCGTTTGTACGCATTGATGCAGCTTCTTCGTAATATTTCAAAGCATCCTCATTCTGTCCCAATTGAACAAAAGCATCACCAATTCCTCCTTTTGCCAGTGGCGCCAAAATATCATCATCACTACTAAATTTATCCAACTGAGCGATAGCTTCTTGATATTTATTGGTATTCAAATAAGCCATTCCTGCGTAGTAATGTGCTAGATTGGCTGCATTTGTTCCGCTGTAATTTTCAATAATATCAATAAAACCGTATTTTCCTTCGCCGCCTTGCAGGGAAAGGTTGTAGAGTGAATCCTTTGCAGGAGAGGTCAAAGCTTGTTCCCAATAGCTCTGGGCTTGGAACATTTCGTTCATTGCCTCAGTTTCTTTTGGGCCTTTAATATATTGATCGTATGCAAAGTATCCCAAAACACAAACTGCCACAACTATAATAAAGCCCAAGATGGGTTTTTGGTTTTTTTCAACCCAAGCCTCCGTTCTCGATGCGCCTTGATCCAGCGTGTTGAACACTTCTGCCGTTGTACTGTTTTCTTCTAACTGACTTTCTTTATCAGCTTTGCTTTTTGGTTTGCCTCCGCGTTTGTTGTACGTTGCCATAGTTTTAGGTTATTGTGGCGCAAAAATAAAATTTTTAATGGAATAAGAAAGGATTAATATTTCTTATTTTTTAATAATTTGCAAAGCGGTAACACTTCCTTCTCAGAAAAAATACTGAAGCACAACCCATTCACTTTTATGATTTTACAAAAACTGTCCTTACTCAACTATAAAAACTTTGAAGCCGAAACCTTTGAATTTGACCCAAAAATAAATTGTTTTGTGGGAAACAACGGCGTGGGAAAGACAAATGTGCTCGATGCAATCTACCATCTTTCCTTCGGAAAAAGTTATTTTAACCCAATTACAACTCAGAACATTAAACACGATGCCGAATTTTTTGTGGTTGAAGGTTTTTATAAAAGAAAGGACACTCCCGAAAAAATTGTGGTGAGCGCCAAAAAAGGGCAGAAAAAAATAATAAAGCGAAATGGGAAGGCATACGAAAAGTTTAGTGAGCACATTGGTTTTTTGCCGTTGGTAATCATTTCACCAGCAGATCGGGATTTGATTATTGAAGGAAGTGAAACCCGCCGTAAATTTATTGACGGCGTAATTTCGCAGCGCGATTCGGATTATTTGAATACACTCATTAAATACAACAAAGTGCTTGCCCAACGCAATTCGCTTTTGAAATATTTTGCGGTGAACAATACGTTCAGCCAAGACACAGTAGATATTTACAACGAACAGCTTCACAATTTTGGCACTTCAATTTTTGGGAAACGGACAGCTTTTTTGGATGAATTTCTCCCGATATTTTTGAACCGTTACAAATCCATCAGCAGTGGCGATGAAAGCATTAATTTGGTTTACGAAAGCCAGTTGCAGGAAAACGACCTGTTGACGCTACTTCAAAAGAATATTACGAAAGATAAAATTACGCAGTACACCAATTTCGGAATTCATAAAGACGATTTGGTGTTTGAAATAGACGGGCATCCAATCAAGAAATTTGGTTCGCAGGGGCAACAAAAATCGTATCTTATAGCTTTAAAGTTGGCGCAGTTCGATTTTATAAAAAACCATTCAAAAACAAACCCAATCTTGCTATTGGATGATATTTTTGATAAATTGGACGAAACACGAGTTGAGCATTTGATTACGTTGGTGGACAATGAAAATTTCGGGCAGCTTTTTATCACCGATACACATGCAGAGCGCACTGAGGAAGTGATTAAAAAAGTGCATCAGACTTATAAAATGTTTCCGCTTTAAATAAAGTCAATATGTTAATTGTCAACACGAAAAAACTTGGCGACTTTGCGCCTTTGCGTGCAATTTTCTCTCGCAAAGGCGCGAAGGCGCAAAGAAAACTTAGAAACTAAACAAATGAATTATAAAATTACATACCTATTATTCGCTCTTTTTATTATTTCCTGTGAAAAACCAAATCCCGAGGCGCAAAAGCAAAACCTCAGCGGGTATTGGGAAATAAAAACCGTAAAAATGCCCGATGGCGAAGAAAAGAAATTTGATGTAAACACAATTATTGACTATATTGAAATAAATGGCGACAAAGGCTCGCGAACAAAAGTTTCACCAAAGTTTGATGGTACTTTTACAACCAACGGTGTTTCGGAAGATTTCACTTTAAAAATTGAGGAAGACAGTTTGCGGATGTATTACAAGACTCCGTTTCACGAATGGAAAGAAACGGTTATTGAAGCAAAGGATAGTACTTTGACAGTTATAAATACAGACAATAAGATTTATACTTATTCTAAGTTTGTGAATGTCCCCCTAACCCCCAAAGGGGGAATTTAGTTAGGATGCTTAATGCTGAAAACCAATCAAACTAAACTTTTAAACTCATAAACTTCTAAACTTTTTTCAATGGCAAAAAGACACGCAGAAAACATTTCAATTGGCGATGCTTTAAAAGAATTCATAGGAACAAACCGCTTGGAGAAAGGTTTGGACAAAGTGAATGCTAAAGAAGCTTGGGATTTGGTTATGGGCGTGGCAATTTCAAAATACACCACCGATGTTAAATTGGACCGAGACTCACTCTATGTTCAGCTTTCATCTTCAGTTTTGCGCGAGGAATTGAGCTATGGAAAAGAAAAAATAATCAAACTACTTAATGAGGAATTGGGGAAGGAACTGATTAAAAAATTGATTTTGCGGTAAATTTTTATTGCATTAAAAAAGTAGGCGCGCGATTAATCGCGCGCCTACAAAAAATAATTTATAAAAAACGCCTTCCAAATTGGAAAGCGTTTTTCAATTTAAAATATTTCGTAAATACTTAAAACATTTCGCGTCCAGCAAAATGGAAAGCACCTTCAATAGCTGCGTTTTCATCGCTATCACTTCCGTGTACGGCGTTTTCGCCAATGGAAGCTGCGTATAGTTTACGGATAGTACCTTCAGCAGCATCTGTTGGGTTGGTAGCACCAATTAAAGTACGGAAATCTTCCACTGCGTTGTCTTTTTCAAGAATTGCAGCAACTATTGGTCCGCGAGTCATATATTCTACCAATTCGCCGTAAAATGGGCGCTCACTGTGAACTGCATAAAATGATTGCGCATCCTGCGTGGTCATGTGGGTAAGTTTCATCGCCACGATTCTAAAACCGGAAGCGTTTATTTTTTCAAGAATGGCGCCGATGTGTCCTTTTTCAATCGCATCTGGCTTTAACATTGTGAATGTTCTGTCTGTTCTCATTGTGTTTTTTAAAATTTCGGCAAAAATAACTATTTGAAAATGAAAAGCAAGCATTTACGGAATGTTTAATGATTTCTTAAAGTTTCAACACAAATTACTTCACTTAACCGTTTCGCTCATAATTTGTATTTATTGTATCTTCGCCCCTTATGAATAAAGAAACTACCCAAATTGTCGGAAAACTACTTGCAGCAACACAAAATGTGGTAATTGTAGGCCACAAAAACCCGGATGGCGACGCGATTGGATCGTGCTTGGGACTTTCCTTTTTTCTAAAAAGTTTGGGCCACAGCACCACTGTAATTATGCCGAACGATTTTCCTGATTTTTTGAAATGGCTGCCTGGTGTTGAAGAAGTTATAGTCTACGAAAGAGAAAAAGAAAAAAGCACTGAACTTATAGATACATCAGATTTGTTGTTTACATTAGACTTTAACAGCTTAGACAGAGTGGGCGAAATGCAAACTGTTCTGGAAAACTGTGCTGCCAAATTCGTTATGATAGACCACCACCAACAACCCGCAGATTATGCGGTGGCAACATATAGCGATGTGAAAATGAGTTCTACTTCCGAAATGGTGTTCCATTTTATGGATGCACTGGGTCAATCGGAAAAACTTTCAAAAGAAATCGCCGTTAATCTTTACACGGGAATTATGACGGATACCGGCTCGTTCCGCTTCTCCTCCACCAGCCCAACTACGCACCGAGTTGCTGCAAAATTGATTGAAGCTGGAGCTGAAAGCGCCATAATCAATCAAAATATTTATGACACAAACAGTCCCGAAAGGATGAAGCTTTTAGGTGTGGCCTTAAACAATCTGGTAATTCTGCCTGAATTGCACACGGCATACATTACCATGACACAAAAAGAATTGGACGACCACAATTTCAAAAAAGGCGATACCGAAGGTTTTGTGAATTATGCGCTTTCCGTGAAAGGAATTGTTTTTGCTGCAATCTTTATTGAAAATAAGCAGGAAAGTATTGTGAAAATCTCTTTCAGAAGCAAAAATGATTTTTCGGTAAACGATTTTGCACGCAACCATTACAACGGTGGCGGACACATTAATGCTGCCGGCGGAAAAAGTTCGCAAGCCCTTAACAAAACAATAAGCGAATTTATTAGTATCTTGCCCCGTTATAAAAATGAACTCACACATGCTTCATAAGCTGGTTTATATTTTACTTTTTTCAGCGTTAATCGTTTCCTGTAAAAGCCCTGACGCCAGGCGCCCAGTGCAAAGTCATTCGGGAAGCTTTATAAAGGAATCTGCAGAGCGAAACAAAAAAATCTATGATGAAGAGAAAAGTTTCATCGCAAAAATCATAGCGAAAGACTCAACAAATGATTATATTTCTTCCGAAAGCGGTTTTTGGTACTATTATAATAAACGCGACACCGCTACCACTGAAATGCCAGATTTGGGCGATGTTGTAAAATTTACCTACGATATTAAAGACCTAAATGGCAGTGTTATCCTTTCTGAAAAGGAAAATGGCTTGCAGCAGTACAAAGTGGACCAAAGCAATCAAGACCTTATCTCCGGCGTTCGCGAAGGCATAAAACTTATGAAGGAGGGCGAAACAGTAACCTTCCTTTTTCCTTCCTATAAAGCCTATGGCTATTACGGGATCGAAGAAAAACTCGGCACCAACATTCCGGTGCAGAGCACTATAACTTTACACTCAATTGAACAATCAAACGAAAATTAATTAAACGATGAAAAAACTAACATTTTTATTCTTATTGCTTTCACTTGCACTTGCATCTTGTCAGGAAAAATATCCTGATTTAAAAGATGGCGTGTATGCTGAATTTATTACCAACCAAGGAACATTTGTTGCCAAACTGAAAAACGAGTCTGCACCGCTAACGGTTTCAAACTTTGTGGCGCTTGCAGAAGGCACCAACGGGATGGTAGATTCCCTTTACAAAGGAAAACGTTTTTATGACGGGCTAAGCTTCCACCGCGTTATCAAGGATTTTATGATTCAAGGCGGTGACCCAAAAGGGGATGGCTCTGGCAGTCCAGGATATGCTTTTCCTGACGAGATTACTGACACAATCCGCTTTGACAAAAAAGGACTTTTGGCAATGGCAAATTCTGGCCCTGGAACTAACGGAAGTCAGTTTTTCATCACTTTAAAAGAAACTCCTTGGTTAGATGGCCGCCACACTGTTTTTGGCGAAATAGTAATCGGACAGGAAGTTATAGATTCTATTGGAAATCTTGAAACCGAAAAACCAGGTGACAAACCAAAACTGCCTGTAATCATTGAAAAGGTTAACATTATCAACAAAGGCGGTGTGAAAGTTCCTTATTTTACTGAAGAAATGGGTAAACTTGAAAAAGAAAAGAAAGAAAAAGAAGAACGCGTTAATAAAGTAGCAGCTTCTCAAGCAGAAGAGCTCAATGCTCTTAGAGCAAAAGCAGACTCACTTCCTTCAGGAGTTAAAATTTATTTTAATGAAAAAGGAACGGGGCCACAACCAAAACAAGGTGATAAGATTTTAATGAACTACGCCGGATACCTTGCAGACGGACATATGTTTGATTCAAACATATTATCAAACGCAGAAAAGTTTGAAATGGTTGATGAAATGCGTAAAGTTGCTGGACAATACACACCGGTACCAACAGATTACAGCACAGAAGCACAACTTATCCCAGGTTTCCGCGAAGGATTATTGAATATGAAGGTTGGTGATAAAGCAACTGTTTTTATTCCAGCTCATTTAGCTTACGGCAAAAGAGGAATTCCAGGAGTAATACCTCCAGATTCTGAATTGATCTTTAACCTTGAAATTGTTGAAATAGTTCAATAATTTCCGTTTAACTTAAACACAAAAAGAGGAACCAGTTTTTTAAATTGGTTCCTCTATTTTTTGGAATCAAGATCCAAGAGCCAAGAATCAGGACTGATTCTTTTTTAATTACATTCATTTCGCTATAAAAGAACTTGTCCTGTGTCTTGCAGCGCAGCGGTCTTGAATCTTGGTTCTATTTCTTCGGAATGTTCTTTAAAATTTCCAATACAAATTCCCAGTATTTTTGAGCGGAAGAAATACTTGCACGTTCATCGGGAGAGTGCGCTCCTTTAATGGTTGGTCCAAACGATATCATATCCATCTCAGGGTAATTCTGGCCTAAAATACCACATTCAAGTCCAGCATGGCAGGCTGCTACATTTGCTTTTTCACCATTCATTTTTTGGTAAAGATTGTCCAAAACTTTCAAAATTGGGCTATTCATATTTGGTGCCCAACCGGGATAATCGCCAGCTAGTTTTACTTTGTAACCAGCAAGTTCAAAAGCAGAAGTCAGCGCATTCGCTAAAACATCTTTCGAAGATTCCACAGAGCTGCGGGTTAAACATTCAATTTTTATGTTTCCATCTTCAACCGAAACTTTGGCAATGTTATTTGAAGTTTCCACCAAATCTTCAATATCTGGGCTCATTCGGTAAACGCCGTTATGTGCCGCGTTCATAGCATTTAAAAAAATTCTCTGTTGATCATGGGACATTACTTTCGTAAAAGTTTCACTGCTTTTTTCAGCAGAAATAGAAAGATTGGTTTCTAAAGATTTGTATTCTGAAATGATATCTTTCTTCATTTTTTCAAATTCCACAAGAAACTTTTCTTCTGAAGAAACAACAACCTGTGCAACACTTTCCCGTGGAATTGCATTGCGAAGACTTCCACCTTCCAGTTTCGCCAACTGCATAAAATCCTTTGTTGCAAAAAGCAGACGGTTCATCAATTTATTGGCATTACCCAAACCTTTTATAATGTCCATACCGCTGTGGCCGCCATTTAGGCCTTTCACTTTAATAGTGAAAGTTGTAGCGTTTTTGGGCACTTCGATTTTATTATACGTTCCAGTCGCTGTAACATCAACACCACCAGCACAGCCAACGCCAATTTCATCATCCTCTTCTGTGTCCAGGTTTAAAAGAATATTGCCTTTCAACAAACCACCTTTTAGGCCTTTTGCACCTGTCATTCCTGTTTCCTCATCAATAGTAAAAAGCGCTTCAATTGCAGGATGCTCTATTTCATTGCTTTCAAGAATGGCCATAATTGTGGCAACTCCCAATCCGTTATCGGCTCCTAAAGTTGTTCCTTTGGCTCGAACCCAATCACCGTCCACGTGCATTTCAATTCCCTGCGTGTCAAAATTGAAATCGGTATCGTTGTTTTTTTGGTGAACCATATCCAAATGGCTCTGTAAAACCACAACTTTGCGGTCTTCCATTCCTTTGGTGGCAGGTTTGCGAATTATTACGTTGCCAACTTCGTCTTCAAGGGTTTCCAAACCGAGACTTTTTCCGAAGTCTTTCATAAATGCAATTACACGCTCTTCCTTTTTTGAAGGGCGCGGCACGGCATTTAGGTCTGCAAATTTGTTCCAAAGGACTTTGGGTTTCAGGTTTCTTATTTCTTCGTTCATAGTTTATATTTAATTATTTCGTTAATAAAGGGTTACCACGAATCCACGAATTATTGTGTTTTATTAATGATGCATTTCTGCGAAATGCTATTTTTAGAAACAGCGAATAAAAAAATATTCGTGTATTCGTGGTTATATTTCAATATATTACTTTTCAGAAAAAGTGGATAGTTAAAATATTCGTGAATTCGTGGTTCACTTACCCACAAAATTACCTTTTTTCATCCGCTATAAAAATTATGTAGAGAAAGATTTCCTTCGTATGTTTGGATCATGCAAAAACGAACCTCGGCATTCCTCACTATATTTCTATTTGTGCAAATCATTGCACTACAGGTTTTAAAGCATTTTCCAGAGTTCGTTGAAAAGTATTACAGCCTCGGCATTTATCCGTGGATTTCGAAAATCTCACGGTACATTTTTGGCTGGGTTCCATTTTCGGTGGGTGATTTGTTCTATTTGTTGATAGCTATTGTGGCCATTCGATGGTTATATAAAAATGTGAAAAGGCTTCGGAACGACCAAGTGAGTTTTTTTGTGGATATTCTAGCAGCTGTCTCCGTAGTTTATTTTATGTTCCACGTGCTTTGGGGATTTAATTATTACCGACTTCCATTACACAAATCGCTGCACTTGGAGAGTGATTACACTTCGGAACAATTGCTAAACACCACCTATCGTTTTATTGAAAAAAGCAACACCATGCATCGTGAATTGGGTTTTGCGGATAGCGTGAAAATTGAATTGCCCTACACGCAAAAAGAAATGTTTAAAAAAACCCTGAGCGGATACAAAAATCTTGAAAAGGAATTTCCGCAATTGGCCTATTCCCCGCGCAGCATTAAAAAAAGTGGCTGGAGTTTAGGACTTACCATCATGGGATACAGCGGTTATTTAAATCCTTTTTCGGGCGAAGCACAGGTGAACAACTTAATGAAAACCTATAAATTCCCCGTAGTTGCCTGTCACGAAGAAGCCCACCAAATAGGCTATGCCGCCGAAAATGAAGCCAACTTTATAGCCACCCTTTCAACACTGCACAATGACGACCGCTATATGCAATATGCGGGTTACATTTTTACGTTGCGCTATTTAATAAATGAAGTGGCGCGCAGAGACGAAGCCAAATATGAAGAACTTTTAACAACCATAAACCCTGGAATTCTGGAAAGCTACGAGGAAATGCGCGACTTTTGGGATAGCTACCAAAACCCTTTTGGGGATTTCTCAAAAATATTTTGGGACAATTTCCTTAAAGCTAACAACCAAAGCCGTGGTATAATGAGTTATGATTATATGGTAGCCTTGGTTGTAAATTATTTTGAGGATAAACCTTTATGAAATTGAAATTGAAATCGAAATCGAAATCGAAAAGCTCACCACTCACCTCTACCCTCTAAAAACTACCCTCTAAAAACTACTTCACATATTGCGCTTCACTGGGTTTTGCAAATACAGAAGCATCAAGCATCGTTTCTGTAACAGCAATTTTGTCAAATTTAATGTCCATTTTTTCGTCATGAGGTTTTCCATTTTCCACATTCCACCAAGTTAATTTTTCAGGAAGTAAAAGTCCATTAATCTCTTGCCATTTGCCATATTTTATATAGTGCCATTCATCGCTTTTCTTTTGATCCTTAAATGTAACCGTGTATGCCAGCCAAGCCATTTTATTGGTTTCTGGATCGAAATATAAAATGTATTCATCTTTTGGGGAATCGCCTACTCCGTCATCATAAGAAACTTTATAGCCATTGTACATTTTTCCATCAAGTTCGGTTGGGTTTATAGCGGTATAATTGGTTCCCGGGTCTGCAATAATGAAAGGCATTGCATAAAAATAGAACATCAAATTATGGTAAAAAACAGGATCTCCTTCATAACCCAAATCGTGTTTTAACAACCAAACGCCTTTTCCGTCGTTACCGATGGACCAATCTTTAGATTCTATTTTGTTTTTTCTGTTTGGCAGTGAAACTGTGTGGGTTTCATCACCATTTTTCCCCTTCATCTCAAAACAAATATTGTTCATTTTTTTCCAATGATCCAAACCTCCGTGGGC
>JBBQUI010000052.1:0-16763 GCA_038212575.1 Flavobacteriales bacterium | reverse complement strand
TATTGCTTTGATGGACGCAGATGATTACTGGTATCCTTTCTATTTGGAAGAGCAAAATCGGTTATTGAATGATTTTCCAGAAGAATCAGTTTTTGCAACTGCGACTGAAATTAAGCGGAACGGAAAAACCTTCAACAATAGCTATTCCATTAAAACCTTTGGAAAAGGTGCCGTTCTTGTAGATTATTTTGAGGCTAGCCAGTTTCATTCGGTGCTACACAGTTCTTCAGTAATAATTAAAAGAGAAGTCTTTGCAAATGTTGGTTTTTACAATCCAAAAATAAAAAGCGGCGAAGATACAGATTTGTACATTCGAATCGGTTTGAAATACAAAGTGGTTTTTACGCCTAAAGTCTGTGCAACCTATATAATTCGAAAAAACAGTTTGTTCCAAAGTGTAAAAAGTCTGGATAAAAAAGCCAATTTTGAAGCCTATGAAATTTATGAAAAAGATAATCCCGCCCTTAAAAAATTTCTGGATTTAAACAGATATTCACTCTGTATCTTGGCAAAAAAAGAATGTGATAAAGAAGCATTTCAGAAAAACTATAACAAAATTAATCAAAATAATTTATCAAGTTTACAGCTATTCATTTTGGAGCAAAACAGTAGAACAATAACTTTACTCCTGAAATTACAATCATTATTATCAAAAAATGGTTTTGCGATTGGAACTTTTAAAAAGGTTTTTTAAATGCCGTTTTTATTTTATCAAGAATAGAATCTTCCAAAATAAAATCCCCCTCTTTATTTTCTCTTTTTTGTAAAAAAAGGTGGTGTTCAATTCTTAATGCTGCGCTTATTTGAGCAAAGTAAAAGGCATCGCGAATATTTCGCCTTTCAGGGAAAATCTCAATCAAAATTGGATTCTTGGCGTAAATAAGGTTAGCTATTCCCGCTCCGTGTGAAGAGATGATTCTATCCGCCCCCGCAAAAAGAGCAACTTGTTCCATATAAGAGAAATTTTCTAAAACAACTGATACAAAGTTGAATTCTGACAGACTTTCAATCAGTTTTTCTTCATTTAAAATTCTTCTTTCGAATGCTTCTCTCCTAGAAATAATAAAATTCTTCGGTGTTTTTTCATATTTCAATTTAATCGACTCTAATCTATGATGCGCAAGAGTATTTAGTTTTCTTATAATTTCAGGATTATAAACGTTGGTTAGTTGGGTGTCAGTATTACGAATATGAGGAAATGAAATAACAAGGGCCTTTTCTACTTTATAATTTTCTCCAAGGTTTTTTGTAATAATATTTGCATTGGGAATATTAAAAAGAAATTTAAGAGATTGTTCTATAAACGGGAGTGCATCTGCCTTAATAAGTATTTTATACTCTTGAAAAAAAGGTTTTTCATAAACCAATAAAATTCTGGTTAGGGACTCTAAAGTCCAATGAAAATAATTATTATCTAATTTATTTAGCAACGAAATTACGTTTGTTTCCTTTTTTTTTGGTAAAAACTGTTTTAAGAAAACAAGATGGTTACTGTAAAGATTATTCAAATATTCCGTTTGAAAAAGCGTACTTTCTAAAATAATTCTGTTTTTTGAATCTATAACAATGCCTTTACTTATGATGCTTGCATCGGGAATTAATACATAAAAAAGATCTTCACCTTCAAAGCTTTTAAATTTTTTCCAATACGCATCTTCCTTAAAATAATACCGCGAAAAATCTATAAAAATGGGCTGGTTTTTTTCTAAAATTATTACTTCAGAGGTTTTATTTTTTCTAAAATTTCTGAGTGTTAAAAATGGATAAAAAATCCAACTCACCAATCCGTTAAACCATACAAAAAGTTTAATTCGTTTGTAATGAATTGTCATAGAGAATATTTCTTATTTTTTTGAATCAATAAAATATTTATATTTTCTGATATAATCGTCCTCATCATATTCTTCGCTCACCAAAGAAAGACAAACAGCTCCGGAAGAGAAATTTTCCAGTTCCCGCCAAATGCCATTTGGAATCAACAAACCTCTGTCGGGCTTGTTCAAAGTTATGATTCTGCGGGCTTTTCCGTTGTCCAAAACCACATCAAAACTGCCACTCAGCGCGATTAAAAATTGCTGCAACTGCTTGTGGGCGTGGCCGCCGCGAGTGGACGAACTTGGAACATCGTATAAATAATAAACGCGTTTTATAACAAAAGGCAAAAAATCCTTTTCAACCACCGAAAGATTTCCACGGCCATCGGGATCGCTAATTTTGGGGATTTCCTTAAGTACTATTTTATCCAAATCAATGTATTGCATGCTGTAGAGTTTGGTTCCATTTTTCAGAAATGGCCTGCATTGAAAATTTTTCTACGGAAGGTTTTGTATTCTCTTTTAAGGTTTGATAAAGTGTTTCATCAAAACATACTTTTTGTAATGCTTCCGAAAATAAAGGTAAACTTCTTTCGGCAATCAGCAAACCGTTTTTTTGGTGCTGCACGATTTCCGAAGGACCCGAAATTATATCCAAAGAAACAGTGGGCGTGCCCAACGAAAGTGATTCAACAAGCACCATTGGGAAACCTTCATATTTGCTGGTGAGTGTTACGCAGCGGGCATTTTTTATAATTTCGAATGGATTTTTGGTGAATGGCAAAAATAAAATCTGTTTCGCACACGGTTTTGAAACTGCCAACTTTTGAAGCATTTCCTTATCCGTCCCATCACCCAAAATGACAAGTTGAACGTCTTTTTCCCATACTTTTGATTGTGAAAATGCTTCCATCAAAAACGAAAAATCCTTTATTGAATCGTCCAATCGGCCGTAGGAAAGTATATATTTTTTGTTTTGAAGTATTTCGGGTAAGTCGCCGCTTTCGTTTTCCCAAGCGGGATCAAAAGCGTTGTGGATTGTTAGGGAGTTATTTATACCTTCTTTCTTTAAAATTTCTGTTTCTATATATCCCGAGACAGCAACATTCAAAAGATTTTTTTGACAGATTTTTGAAAAAGATGATGGATTTTCCGTGAGGTATTCCGTCTTTTTGGAACTGTGCACCACATAAATTTTTTGGAGTTCGCGATAGATAAATTTTGAATAAAACAGTTCCCGCTCAAAATTATTTTTGGGGCGATGGTCAATAATTACATCAAAGTTTTCTTTTTTTAAATAATTTCGAAATTTCCGAAAGCGCAGCAATCGTTTCACCATCGAGTCATTTTCGGCTTTCAGTTTTCCTAAATTCAGCAATTTGCCGCTGTACGGGTAATCAATTTCATCATTCAAAATTACCAAATGCACTTCGTGTCCGTGCAATTCCAACATTTGTGAAATCATGGCACAAGATCGCTCCAATCCGCCTTTTGCAAGCGAAATGGAAACGAGGCACACTTTGAATTTCTTTTCGGCGGCCATCACTATTTATTATGTATTTTTGGTTGCACAAGGCAAAGATAGGTTTATAAGAATACTTTCATTCTCTGCTGTGTGAAAAAAATTAACCACAGAGCACACAAAGCAAAAGCACAAAGTTCACAGAGATTCTTTGTGCCCTTTGCGTAAAAGCTTTGTGTTCTTTGTGGTAAAAAAAGACAAATGAAAATACTTTTAGTGGGCGAATATAGCAGGTTACACAATTCCTTAAAGGAAGGATTGCAGGCACTTGGCCACGAAGTAACACTGGTTTCAACGGGTGATGAATTTAAAAGCTTTCCCTCAGATATATTATTGAAACGAAAATACGATTCCGGAATTTCAAAAAAAGTGAAGGTTTTGCTTTTTAAACTTTTCGGGATGGATATTTCTTCCCATTCTCTGAAAAATCAATTTTTTCAACAGCAAGAAAAGTTTAAAGGTTTTGATTTTGTGCAATTGATAAACGAAAGTCCATTGGGAATTTTGCCCAAATATGAAAAAGAAATCATTTCATTTTTAAGAGAAAACAATAACAAACTTTTTCTGCTTTCCTGCGGCACGGATTATACGAGCGTGAAATATGCTTTTGAAAAAAAGTTTCGATACTCAATTTTCAATGCTTTATTTAAAGGTAAAGTTACCGAAAAAGATTTTTTTCCGGCGCTTAAATATTTAAAACCCGAATACAAAGATTTACACGATTTTGTTTTTGAAATTGCTGATGGTATACTTGCTTCCGATTTGGATTATCACATTCCGCTTGCTGGAAGCGAAAAGTATTTGGGGCTGATTCCAAATCCGGTAAATACTTCAACCTTGAACTATCAAACCTTTTCCAAAGAAGGGAAAATTATCATTTTTCACGGGATAAATAGAACCAATTATTTCAAAAAAGGAAATGATTATTTTGAAATGGCGCTTGAAAAAATACAAGAGAAATATTCCGAAAAAGTTTCCATCATTTCAGTAGAAAATATTCCATATTCTGAATATATCGAAAAATATAATTCGGCACACATCCTTTTAGACCAAGTGTTTGCGTATGACCAAGGATACAACGCTCTGGAAGCCATGGCAAAGGGAAAAGTGGTTTTTACGGGAGCCGAAACTGAGTTTTTGGAGCATTATAATTTGAAGGAAGATGAAGTGTGCATAAATGCCCTTCCCGATGTAAAATATCTAGTTGAAAAATTGGAAGACTTGATTTTAAATCCAGAAAAATTAGCTTTAATTTCAGCAAATGCCCGGACGTTTATTGAACGGGAACACAACTATATTTCCATCGCCGAAAAATATTTAGAAACTTGGCAAAAAGCTTAGTTTTTAGCCTTTTTTTCCTGCTTTTTAAAATAACGGAACACGAGGAAAAACACTAAGAAAAAGTAAATTGCATATCGTAAAAAGTGCGCCATTACAACGCCTTCAATGCCATAAATTCCTACGAGATAGTAGGAAAAACCATAGAAAAGAGCAAGTGATATTATTTCTGAAAATATAAAATTGCGCACCATTTTTTTTGCTAAAAATTGGTAACCTAAAACTACTGCAGCAAGCCTAACAAAATCCCCCAAAAGTTGCCATTTAAAAAGCGGAGCCATTGCGTGAAAATCGGGATAAATGATTTGGATTACATAATCCCGCAAAAAATAAATCAGCAACATTCCCACCCCAAAAAGAGGCAATAAAGTTTTATAAATATTGAAAAGTTCGACTTTAAAATCAGTTCTGTTGTGGATTCCGGCAAATTTTGGCAGCACATACAATGTGAAAATAGCACTCGAAAAAACCATATAGTTTTTAGAAATATTGGTCATTGCAGTCCAAATTCCCGCATCAGCCATCGTAATCCGGTTTTGGATCATTACACGAATATCAATTTCCACATAATTTAGCAATACCGTAGAAAAAAAAGACATTAACGAAAAGGCCAGTAACTCCTTGGCCATTGGTATTTTAAAGGAAAGTTTTGAAAACTGAACGTATTCCCGAAGCACTTTTATAAAAATAAAAAGGAGAACAAAAAATTGTAGCGCGGGAGTAATGGCGATGGCAACAAGCGCGCCGTCAATATTATTGGTGAACAGTAAGACAACGGTAAGAATAGCGCTCAAAATATAGCTGAAAATGTCTATTCCAGCGAGTTTTTTATAACGGGAAAGGCCATTGACGATACCATTAAAAGCACGGTACAGGCTTATGAACGGGATAATTACCGCCAACAATTTTATGAGATAAATATAATCGGAAGAATCAAAAATGGTAGTGCTTAGGTAGCCCGCACAAAAAAAGATCACAATGGAAACCACAACAGTTCCCAAAACGGTAAACACGAAGGTGGTGGAAAACAGTTTATGCAGTTGTTCTTTATCGTCTTTATATTCAGCGACATACTTTACAACCCCGCTAAAAATGCCAAGTGAAGCAAACGAGCCAAGCATTTCTAAAAGGTTTCGTAACGAACCGATTTTTGCGATTCCTGCTTCCCCAACAATCTCTGCTAATAAGCGTTGGATAAAAAGGGAAATCACCAGCCGAACGCCGATAACGCCAGCGTTCAAAGAAGTCATCTTTAAAAGTAAATTGCCGCGTATGGATTGGGGGATTTTCAATTAATAAGTATTTAAAACTAAAATCACTTTATCCACATCTTCGTCACTAAGCACTGGGCTCATCGGAATGCTCACAACGTCGCGATGTATTTTTTCAGTATTTGGAAAATGTAAATGGGAATATTCCGAAAGTGCCTGCTGTTTGTGCGGCGGAATTGGATAATGAATTAAACTTCCAATCTCGTTTCGGTTCAAATAATCAATAAAATCAGTTCTGTTTTCCACACGAATTACAAAAAGATGGAACACATGGTTTTCGCTACCATCGTATTTTGGAAGAGTTATCTTTTTATTTTTTATCTCAGAAATATATCTTTTGGCAATCGCTACTCTACGCTTATTATCTGAATCTACTGTAGGTAATTTAATATTCAAAAACGCAGCCTGCATTTCATCTAGCCTTGAATTGAAACCTAAAAGTTCATTGACATATTTCGTGGAAGCTCCGTAATTTCTTAGTTTTTTAATAACTTCTGCCAAAGCATCGTCATTCGTGGTTACCGCTCCCCCATCGCCAAGTGCGCCCAGGTTTTTAGTGGGATAAAAACTAAAACCGGCTGCATTGCCAATATTTCCTGCGCGTCTTCCATCTTTTGCTTTTGCTCCGTGGGCCTGTGCCGCATCTTCAATCACCAATAGATTATTTTCTTTTGAAATCTTTAAAATTTCCTCCATTGGTGAAAGCTGTCCGTAAAGATGAACGGGCATTATCGCTTTCGTTTTTTCGGAAATTGAATTTTTGAGGGAATCGAGGTCGAAATTATAAGTAGCGAAATCTGCTTCCACCAAAACAGGTTTTAAACCCGCTTGTTTTATTGCCAAAATTGTTGCAATATATGTGTTTGAAGCCACCAAAACTTCATCATTCTTCTTTAGTTTTCCGAGAATTTTGTAGCCTTCCAAAATCAACCGAAGTGCATCCAAACCATTGCCAACACCTATACAATATTTCACTCCACAATAATTTGCAAAAGCATCTTCAAACATTTTTACTTGGTTTCCCAAAATATAATATCCGGAATCCAAAAATTGTTGAAAACCACTCTGAAATTCGCCTTCAAAGCGCTTGTTTATTGCTTTTAAATCGAGAAAGGGAATCATATAAAAATGGATTCTAATTTTTTATAGTTTGATGTTTTCACTTCATAAAACGGCTGTAAAATACTTCGGGCACCAAAACATTCCTTCCAATACAACAATCCTTCATTTATATTTTTCCCCTGATTTTCGTTTGAAGTCCCAAAATCGAAATATTTTTTTTCCTTGAAACGTTTGTTTATTAAATATTCAAACAAAAAATCTAATGTTCCCAACTGCTGTTTCTCTTCATTGGCTGAAATATATTGCACATGCGCCACATTTTCGGTTTCAAAAATGGTTGCTCCTCCCACAATTAAGTTTTCTTTATAAACATTAAATTGGAGCACATTCCTTGGAAAGTTTGCAGCCAACTGAGTAATTTCACCAACAGAATGAACTGGCAACGCATCGTGGCGCAAGGCTAGGTTGGGAACTAAAATTTTATTCCAAAAAAGATCAAAATCATTGCCTTCCTCTATTCTTAAATTATTCTTCGTAGCTTTTTTCACGCCTTCCAAACGATTTGTCGCAATCTTTAAAGTATGCTCATTGTCAATAACGCTCAAAACATCCGTTCGTATTATTTTTGATTCTGTTATGAAAAGTAAATAATCCAATTCATCCGAAGGAAGACTATTATAAATTTTCGGCAATAATTTTATTTGAAGCTTTTCAATGCCTTCTTTATTTAAATATTGAAGTAAACTCTGAAAAATCTCGGCAACTTCTTTCAGTTTTGTTTTTTTATTAATTACCAATCCTCCGTAGGTCAAGCCTTGATGAGAGTATAATATGTTTTTAGATATAGAGGCTGGCAATAGACCAACCACTTTTCCATTCTTAGAAACTATTAGGGAATGATCTTCAAATCTATCTGAATGGTATTCCATAAAATCCCTTTGGAACAAAAATGTGCTATTTTTGGCCAAACGCACAAAGTCGTTCCACAAAGATTTATCTTGCGAAGTGTATTTTTTAATTGAAAAAGTATTGTTTGCCAATTGATTTACTTTTAAAAAAGCCTTATAATATAAACATGTAAAGCTAAAATTTATTTTTAGTTTTACAGTCCCAGAAATAATTAAATAAAATCGTCAATTTGTCTATAAATTCTATAAAAAATTTAAAGTTTTCAACTTTTGACATTTTACTTTTTGTAATCTATCTGGGTATTTTTACCTATTTTATTCTACAGCCTGCAATATATTCGCCAGATACAAATACTTACTTTAGGTTACATTTTTATAGGTTTCCCGGCTATGGCCTTTTTTTAAGGATTTTTGATTTCCTCTTCGGAAGTTTTTTTGATACCGCCGTTGTAGGTTTTCAGTTGCTGTTTGGGTTTATTTCTATTTTGGTTATCAGTAAAACTTGCAGGCAGCTTTTAAAATTAAATGGTTATGAGTATTTGGCATTATTGATATTATTGACTTTTCCATACTTCCCTCCGCTATTGGTGGGAAACAATCTAACCTCTGAAGGACTTTCCTATCCGCTTTATCTTTTTTTAATAGCTTTCAGTATTGATTTTCTTTTCAAAAACCAATCGATAAAATTAATCCATCTTTCCATCGCATTTACTCTGTTATGTCTTACTCGTGGGCAATTTATTATTGTAGCGCCCATACTATTTGCTTTATACATCTTAAAGGAAAGGAAAAATATATTTACAAGACCTAAAGTGTTTTTTTTAATAATACTTCTTGTCTTGCCCTTGGTTCCGCAAACAATGGACAGGGTTTATCACAAAGCGGCGCATGGCTTTTTTGTTACCACTCCATTTAGTTACGTAAATGCACTTACGTTGCCAATTTTTGTTTCAGAAAAGAAAGATTCAGCGTTAATGAAAACCGAAGATGAAAAAATACTTTTTCTGAAAACATATGAAACTATTGATAGCTTAGGTCTTTTAAGTTCAAATGTTTTAGGGGATGCAACTTCAAAATACAGGGTTTTTCATAATAATTTTCCCATTATCTGCAACCGAACTTTTCATGTTCCGGGAATGAATTACTTCGAACCTAAAACTGACAAGCTTGGTGAAAACGTAGTAATGATAGAGCAAGCGGCGAAAGAAATGCTCCCTGTTTTAGTAAAAAACAATTTCAAAAAATACATTTCTATTTATTTTGAAGGTGTTTTCCACGGTTTTAAGGGAATACTTATTTTCAGTATAGTAATGCTGCTTTTTATTTATGGGCTATTCGTTTCACTAAAAAAATGGAGCCTTTATAATTCTTTGTTGTTATTTGCAACTTTACTGATAATTTCCAACGCATTTATTGTTGCTTTTGCCTCACATTCCATTATGCGGTATTTGTTTTACAACTATTTTTTTGCCATTTTGATCGCAATTGTTTTATTCAGAAAAATAACCCCAAAAGGATGAATATAGAACTGTCCGTAGTAATGCCCTGCCTTAACGAGGCCGAAACACTAGCTGTTTGCATTCAAAAAGCGCAAAGGTTTTTTGAACGGGAAAATATTCAAGGAGAAGTAATTATTGCCGATAACGGCAGCACGGACGGTTCACTGCAAATTGCAAAAGATTTAAACGCTACAGTGGTGAATGTTCCCCAAAAAGGCTATGGAAGTGCTCTTAGAGGTGGTATTGAAGCTGCAAACGGGAAATTTATAATTATGGGCGATGCCGATGACAGTTATGATTTTACCAATTTAATGCCTTATGTTTTAAAACTTAGGGAAGGTAATGACCTTGTAATGGGTAACCGCTTTAAGGGAGGAATAAAAAAAGGAGCGATGCCTTTTTTGCACAAATATTTAGGCAATCCCGTGCTATCCTTTATTGGAAGGTTATTTTTTAAAAGCGAAATTGGTGATTTTCATTGTGGGCTTCGTGGATTCAGCAAAGAAGCGTATTACAAGATGGAGCTCAAAACTACAGGAATGGAGTTTGCCAGCGAAATGATTGTGAAAGCAAGCCTTAAAAACTTAAAAATAGCAGAAGTTCCAACCATTCTTTCACCAGACGGTCGCTCTCGCCCACCACATTTGAACACTTGGCGCGATGGCTGGCGACATCTACGATTTTTGGTGCTCTACAGTCCGAATTGGCTTTTTCTTATCCCTGGGCTTTTATTGATGGTTTTTGGTGTAATTACGTCAGCCTTCTTAATAAATGGTTCTGTAAAAATAGGCGCTGTCAACTTTGATGTACATACACTTTTGTTCACTTCGGCCTTGGTGCTTATTGGGTTTCAGTTTATACTTTTTTATGGACTGACGAAAGTTTTTACGGTAGAAAATGAACTGCTTCCAAAGTCTAAAAAATACGATAGCCTTTTTAAGTTTATCAATTTAGAGAAGGGTTTAATTGTTGGTTTAATACTTGTTATTGCAGGAATTATTTTAAGTATTTCGGCTTATTCGAATTGGCAAGAACTTAGTTTTGGGGATATTAATGACAATTCGGTCTTTCGAATTGTTATTCCTGCTGTAACCCTAATTTTATTGGGAATTCAAATAATGTTGTTCAGTTTGTTTTTCAGTATTTTAGGGCTTAAAAAATAGTATTAATCAGCCTTTAATAAATTAATATTATTAAATACTATTTTACCGTTTTCATCTATTAATTCATAGACCCCTTTCGGAGCTCCTTTAATAATTACCCCATAACTACTATCATTTTGCAGATGATTTAAATATTTACTGTTTTCACTCAAAAAACTGAATATAATTCTAAACGTATTTACCGAAGTCTTCAATTTAACATCATAATATTCTGGAGCATTCCCATTGGGCCAATGAATAGAAAGTATGCTGCTGAAAATAGAAAAGGTTTTATCCCTATCTGTAATTTTTTCGTTTCCTTGCTGTAGTTTTTCTAATCCCACATACCCACCGTGATCTGCCATAATAATTATCAATGCTTCAGGATCATTTTCCAAAATATTATGTACAATACTTTTTATGGTGGTGTTTGCTTCTTGTAAATTCTTAATATACTTTTCTCTTTTTTTGAAGGCTAAGTTGTCGCCATTAGAGGTGCCGTCAATATGTTTAGGGTTGAAAATTTCAATAAAAACAAAACGTGGCTGCAAAAGGTCTTTCTGTTTCAAAATATTTTTTAGATCGGGCAGAATTTCCTTTTTATTTTCCAGTCCGGTTCCCAAGAATGGGACTTCAGAATAACTAAAGTTTGAAAAATCATAACCCATAGTAGGACGGTTCATCATTAAATAAGGAAACTCCGCAAAAAAATAGGTAGTATAGTCATTGTTTTTGAAGGCTTTTAAAACGGTATTATTGCCTATAATTATATTGCGTGCGCGTGCCACCTCACCCGATCCCGTACTTGCAGAATAAAAATGGTGCTTCATCATAAATATTGAACTATTTGAAGCAAGTGTTGCATCATAATTACTTCTGAAGTCTGCATAGTTTTTGAAACTGTTCTGTTTCAGAAATGTCTCAAATTCAGAATTATCAAAATTATAATATCCGCCGCCCAATTCTGAAAAATTAGCATACCCATCAGGCTGGATATAATAAACATTAGGTTTTTTTTTAAAAACCACATTTTCAATGTTATCTGGTTGTTGCATCCAGCCATCAGAATAATTGAGGTTTTTACTAATTACGGGAACTAAAGCTAATACCCCAATAACTGCCAAAATAAGTTGGATGATTACCCACTTTTTAAATTGCTTATGAAGAAAAAATGCTGTGGTGGCGGAAAGAATAAAAATTCCTAAAACAATTTTTTTTTGGATGCCTGTGTATAAAATAATTTTTAAAAGAAACAGGAATATAAATAGATTTAAAAAAGGAAGTATGTATTTTTTCCAACGAAATGTTCTTTTTTTGATAAGCCAATCAATTAATTTAAAAAAAACAATTGGTAAAAGCACAAACAGAGTTAGAAAATAACCAAGGTGCTCCCAAGAATCAACCATTGTAAAATTTCGGGAATAATAAAAAATTAAAGGATACAATCCTGCAGCTACACCAGCTATAACAGGATATTCTTTATTGCTGTTTAGAAAAATTTTAAGTATGCCGTGTTTTTTTTCTTTAACCATCAGTACTTTTTAAAAACTACATTTCCTTCATCGTCCAAATACTCATAAATACCTCTTGGCGCGTCAAAATTGATTGGTATATAGCTTTTATCTGGCTGCAAGTTTGAAAGATACGAAGGATTTTCGCTTAAATAGGAAACCAAAATACGAAACAAATTCACAGGCGTTTTAAATTTTCCGTCAAATTCTGGTGCTTCCCCATTGGGCCAATGAATTGCTAAAATTGCACTAAAAATAGAGTTTACAAAATCGCGGTCCGTATTTTTGGCGTAGGATTCATGAGTATTGGTCATGCCCACAAAACCGCCGTGATCGGCCATTATTATTATTAAAGCCTCGGGATCGTTTGTTAGAATTGATTCTGTAAGTTGTGTCAATTTTTTGTTAGATTCTTTTACTCCTTCAATATAATGCGCCCGCTCGCCTTCAACTCCTTTGGAATCTTTAATGGTATTGGTAATATGTCCTGGATTGAAAATTTCAACAAAAAAGAAATTAGGGCCTTCGGGATATTTTTCCAAATAGGTATTAAAAGGTGCAATCACATCTTTTGGATCACCAATTCCTTTGGTTAAAAATTTAATTTCCTTTAATGAAAAATTGCAGAAATCATATCCAAGCTCGGGCTTGTTTGTTAAGAAATACGGCTGTTCGGTGATAAAGAAAGTTCGGTAACCGTTATTTTTTAAAATTCTCAAAACACTGTTGTCCGAAACGATAACGTTACGTGCATCAATAGTTTCGGTGAAGTCAAAACCATTGTTATAATAATGGTGTTTCATCATAAAAACCGAACTGTTGGTGGGCAGCGTGGCGGCATAATTACTTCGAAAATTTGGATATGTCTTGAAATTATTTTCTTCCAAATAATTTTCAAAATCCTTATTTTCAATATTGTAATGCCCTTTGCCCAATTCCGAAAAATTCACATAACCATCGGGCTGTATAAAATAGATATTCGGTTTCTTTTTAAATACTGCAGATTCGATGGAATCGGGCTGTTTCATCCATTCTTTGGAATAGTTTAATTGCTTTATAACAACGGGCGTTAATGTAAAAACACCTATAAACGCGAGTATCAATTGAAAAATAATTATTTTTTTTAAATATTTCCGAAGAAGCACAGTGAGCAATACAGCAATTGCGAAGACAACAAGTGTGCGAAGCCAGCTAAAACCTCCATAAAGCGCAATATTTAAATAAAAAGCGAAGAAAAAAAAGTTTAAAAAAGGCAGTACGAAATCTTTATATTTTTTAAAAATTGCGCCTTTGGATACGATGTGTGCTACAAAAAATATAACAAGCGGAGCCAATAAAAACAAGGATGCAAAAAAACCCAAATGGCCCCATGAATTTATCATTTTAAAATTGTTTGTATAATAAAACAATAATGGGTACAGGCCAGCCGCAATTGCAGTTAGCAAAGGATATGCCTTGTTATCATTCAAAAAAACGGAGAAAAATCCCTGCTTTTTTTTAGTCTTCATGGTTTTTGTTTTTCAATAAGTATAGCAAGCGTTTAGTGCCTTTAACCACTTCCTTTTTTTCGAGAGTGAAATATTGCATATAGCCCTTTTCAAATTCCGTTTCGTTGTAAAAATCGAAGTGATTTATAAATTCGCGTTTGCGAACCAGTAACGATTGCGCCCAAGAATCATCTCGGGTCGGAAATTCAATGATTAGGTTTTTTGAAAAGGAAGCGAAAAATTCAGCCGATTTTTCAAAAGGCACATTTCCCGAAAGGGTGATGTGATGGATCAATGCCAAAGCCATTGTAACATCTGGCGCATATTCCGCCAGACGCTCTATTAAAGAATTTCGCTCTGTATTGTTGAAACCGATGCCCGGTGCGGGTTGCAAAACATCACACACAAATGGAAGCATATTGGTTTCTTTGTTCTTTTGAAGCTGCTTGTAATTATAATCTACGGCGTTGCTATCAATGTCGGTAACAATAATATGCGGTACACTGTCAATAACGGTTCGAGCAAAAGTGCCGTCATTGCCACCAACATCAATCAATTTTTGTGGTGACAATGGTTTTATCCATTGCTTTATCAGCGTTTTTTTTGCTTCAAAGGCAGCCTCGTCATAATTGGTTTTACTGTAGTAATCGCCCCATTCACTGGCTTCTTTTAGTGTTAAGTCTTTTATATAATCAAAAAGGCTTTCCAAAATATTCTCTTGTGATTTTTTGGAAAGGGTCGCGATTTTAGTTTCTGCTTTGTAGTCTTCGCTGTGCTTGCTTTCCATTTTTGCGAGCAAGTGAATGTTTGGATAAAGTACCGAACTCAACTTGGTACGCGTGGGAAGCAAGGAGGATATCAATTTCACTGGAATGCCATCAATGTGCGTTTGCATCATTTTGAAAATTTCAGTTCCGTGATATTTTGCCAAAACTAATGGGCCTAAAAAGTGTGTTATGAATTGTTTATAAGCACGCCATGGGGTTCCTTCTTTATAAAAATCGAAAGAAAGTGTATCGATAAAAACAGGTTTCCCTTTGTGAAAAGTAACGTTGTAAGCAGAGGCATCCTTCAAAATAAACCCTTTTGAAAGTGCGTATTTCTGAATTTTTAGGGTGTGGAGCGCGGCGTGTTTATATTGCTCAAAACTCCATTCGTAAGGATTTGTAATAAACGGAATTTCTTCCGGAGTGATGATTATTTCTTCCGAAGAAACCGAAGTTTCCTCATGCGGAATCAACAATCCATTCGAAATTAGGTTTTTGAAAAGACCACTCTCTTTCAGTTTATTGTATTGTGGAAAGTATATGGGATTGATGGCCCTTCGCAGGGTTTTTCCATCGTAAAACATATATCCGGAAGGATCGCGAAATGAGGCTTGGTGTGCTTCAGTCTTTTTTGTCATTGTTATCGGTGTCCTGCTCTTCAACGTCAATTGAATCGTAAGTATCTTCTTTCTCTTTTGTCAATCCGAAAAAAGATTTCACCTTATACATAACACCTTTTGAGAAAAGCAAAATGCCAGCCGCTGCTGCCACTACCGCCTGTACTATCATTGCTCCCAGCCCTGGATCGAAATAAAGAAAATTCATACCTATTATTTTTTACTAAGTTTGCCTTTAGGCGACAACAAATAAACTAAAAATCGCCGAGTTTATTGAATTGCTCGGCTATTATATTTAAAAAAAAAGACTTAAGACTAAAGGACATAGGACGTAAGACTAAAAATTTAGAAATCTTCTTTTCCATTTCGCCTTTCTTCCTATGTCTAATGTCTAAAAGCCTTACGTCCTTTCATTAAAGTTTGTTTCGCTTGCGATCCGTTTCTTTTAAATATATTTTTCGAAGTCTTAAATGGTGTGGCGTAACCTCAACATATTCGTCTTTTTGGATGTATTCCAAAGCTTCTTCCAAAGAAAATTTGATAGCTGGAATAATACGCGCCTTATCATCAGCTCCCGAAGAACGTACGTTTGAAAGCTTTTTGGTTTTAGTGATGTTTACAGCCATATCGTCTTGGCGTGTATTTTCGCCAATAACCTGACCTTCATAAATATCCTCGTTAGGATTCACGAAGAAACGACCTCTATCCTGTAATTTATCTATTGAATATGGAATTGCCGAACCTAGTTCCATAGAAACCAAACTTCCATTTTGTCTTTCAGGAATACCACCTTTTAATGGTTGGTACTCAAGAAAACGGTGAGTCATAATGGCTTCACCCGCAGTTGCAGTGAGTAATTGGTTACGCATACCAATAATTCCACGAGAAGGGATGAGGAATTTACAAATCATTCTATCTCCTTTTCCTTCCATACTCAGCATTTCACCTTTACGGATAGTAACCATGTTGATGGCTGTTCCGCTCACGGTTTCTGGCAAGTCGATGGTCATTTCCTCTATAGGCTCACATTTAACACCGTCAATTTCTTTGATGATTACTTGTGGTTGGCCAATTTGCATTTCATAACCTTCACGGCGCATTGTTTCAATCAAAACAGAAAGGTGCAAAACCCCACGGCCGAAAACCATAAATTTATCGGCACTGTCCGTTGGCTCCATTCGCAAGGCAAGGTTTTTCTCCAATTCTTTTTCAAGGCGCTCTCTAATGTGGCGGGAAGTAACAAACTTTCCATCCTTTCCAAAGAAAGGTGAATCGTTTATTGTGAAAAGCATACTCATTGTAGGCTCATCAATAGCAATGGTTTTCAAAGCTTCTGGATTTTCGGCGTCGGCAACAGTGTCGCCAATTTCAAAACCTTCCAAACCAACCAAGGCACAAATATCACCTGCTTGCACCTCAGTAACCTTTTTACGGCCCAAACCTTCAAAAATGTGAAGCTCCTTTATTTTCGATTTCACTTTGCTGCCATCGCGCTTAACCAAAGCAATCTGCATTCCTTCTTTTAAAACACCTCTTTGCAAACGACCGATAGCGATACGTCCAGTAAAAGACGAAAAGTCCAAAGAAGTAATAAGCATCTGTAAATTTCCTTCCGCGATTTTAGGTGCAGGAATGTGTTCCAAAACCATATCTAGCAATGGTTCAATATTATCTGTTGGGTTTTTCCAGTCATCGCTCATCCAGTTATGTTTGGCAGAGCCGTAAACTGTTGGGAAATCGAGCTGCCATTCTTCGGCACCCAATTCAAACATCAAATCGAAAACAGCTTCGTGAACTTCCTCTGGAGTACAGTTTTCTTTGTCAA
>JBBQUI010000051.1:0-17060 GCA_038212575.1 Flavobacteriales bacterium | reverse complement strand
ACTAAAAAATTCATTAAAAATTGATTTCTATCAAATAATTACTGACACTTAATATTTTGTTTTATTGGGTATCTTTACGACGAAGTTTTGCATAAAACCAAACTGTAAATGGAACAATATTACCCATACCTAAAATCCCTTCACCTTATCTTTATCATCACTTGGTTTGCTGGGCTTTTTTATATTGTGCGTTTGTTTGTGTACCAAATTGAAGCTTCCAAAAAGCCTTCACCAGAAAAGGAGATTTTGGGCGAACAATTAAAAATAATGGCCTCTCGCCTGTGGAATATCATCACTTGGCCTTCCATGATTTTAGCACTCTTCTTCGGAATTTGGCTTCTTTTGATGCGAACTTTTTTCATTGCAGACGCTTGGATGCAAGTGAAACTGGCTTTCGTGTTTCTTTTAATAATCTACCAGTTTAAATGTCACCAGATTTATAAACAACTTCAACGCGATGTGGTAAAACATTCTTCAAACTATATGCGCCTTTTCAACGAAATACCAACCATTATCCTTTTTGCAGTGGTTTTTTTGGTGATTTTAAAAGATGGCGTAAATTGGATTTACGGCACCGTTGGCATAATAGTTTTTGTCATTTTGCTGATGATGGGCTATAAAATTTACAAGCGAATTCGGGAGAGTAAAAATTGATTTTTAGATTTTTAGAATTTTATATTTTTTTTGGGATTTGGAATTTCCTTTCTTTGGAATTTTCCTTTTTCGGACTAATTATTGCTATCTTTCATTCACAAAAAAATGTAAATGTATTTTTACAAAAAATCGCTTCGCACCCGAATCTTTCTTTCCATGTTCCTTTTGGTTTTTGGGGCTTCGGTTCTCATTGCTATTGTTACCGTATTTCAATATAAAGAAGAAGCACAGGACTACCACCGCGACCGACTTTTGAGAAAAGAAGCCGCCATCCGCGAAAACATAAACTACATTTTAAAAACAACTACCTATCCTGTTGAAACGGAACAAATACCATTGATCTTTAAAGATAAAATCTACGAAATCAAAGACATTCACGGCCTTGAAATTTTTCTTTATGATCTGGACGGAAATCTTTTGAAATCGTCAAAGCCTTCTTTTTTTAAGGATACCGTTTCGCCAAAAATGGCAGACTATGCATTGGAAACGCTTCAAAATTCGCCTACAAAAAATTATATAAAAGAATTTGAGGAAGGTGGCCAAAAGTACCAATCATCCTATACCTATATTACGGATAGTTATTTCAAACCTTTGGCGATCCTTAATTTACCCTATATTGAAGACGACGGTTTCATCACCAAAGAGCTTACGGAATACCTTTATCGTCTGGGCATGGCTTACTTTTTTATGCTTTTGGTTGCCATTATATTGTCCTATTTTCTTTCAAAATACATTACCCGATCGTTAAAAGAAATAAGTGAAAAACTTTCCGAAACACGCTTTGACGCGCGCAACAAAAAAATTATCATCAGCGACACGCCAGAAGAAATATCGATACTTATAAATTCCTATAACGGGATGATTGACGAACTGGAAAACAGTGCCGCCCAACTTGCCGCCAGCGAACGTGAGACTGCTTGGCGTGAAATGGCGAAACAGGTGGCCCACGAAATAAAGAATCCTTTGACCCCTATGAAACTTACCGTTCAAAGTTTTCAGCGCAAATTTGACCATAATGATCCGGAGGTTGACAAAAAAATGGACGAATACACTAATACATTGCTTCAGCAAATTGATACGTTGAGTTCTATTTCTTCGGCATTTTCAACCTATGCAAAGATGCCTGCCCAACAGGATGAAACATTGAACGTGGTAAAAATCACAAAGCTGGCTTTGGATATTTTTAATGAAGATTTCATCTATTTCTTTTCAGAAGAAGAGGAAGTTCGCGCACGTTTCGATCGTACCCAACTGATCCGAGTGGTTACCAATTTGATCAAAAACAGCATTCAGTCCATTGAGCAAAAAAAAACTGCCGAACCGCGAATTGAGGTCATCGTTAAAACTGAAGAAAGCTTTGTGAATATTTTGGTTACCGATAATGGAATAGGCGTCCCCGAAGAAAACAGAAACTGCATTTTTGAACCTCAGTTCACTACCAAAAACAGCGGAATGGGTCTAGGTTTGGGAATGGTAAAAAATATTGTGGAAACTTACGGCGGAACAATCTCTTTGGATTCTTCTGAAGAAAAAACCACCTTTAAGGTTTCTTTCCCCACAATTGGTTGAAATTTTTAATTTTTTGATGGAATGAAAGTTCTTTTTCATTCAAAAGGTCAATATTAACTGAGCTTCCCGAAGGATTTAAAATGGCTTCACAAGCGTATTTAATGTCTTCATTTTTTGTAAACTTTTTGTCTTCGTGAAGCTACTAAATTTTTTTCAATGTACTTTAAACCAATTGTTTATGAATTTTTTTTTAAAAAATATTGTAAACAATTGAAAATCACGTGTTGAAAACTTTGTTAAAAACCTAACTCTAATTCTACCTCAATTTCCTTTTAATTTTTACATATTTGTTAGTCCCGAGTAGCGGCAAAATTTAATCTAAAAACAAAGGACATATGAGTGCAATTGAACCAATTTTACAGGAAAACAAAAATAGATTCGTAATATTCCCGATCCAACATCACGATATTTGGGAATGGTATAAAAAAAGCGAAGCCAGTTTTTGGACAGCCGAAGAAATTGATTTGCACCAAGATCTTACTGATTGGACTTCAAAATTAAACGAAGACGAGCGTTATTTCATAAAACACATTCTTGCCTTTTTCGCCGCTTCTGACGGAATTGTGAACGAAAATCTTGCTGAAAATTTCGTTAATGAAGTTCAGTACAGTGAAGCGAAATTCTTCTACGGTTTCCAAATAATGATGGAAAACATCCACAGTGAAACCTATTCGTTACTGATTGATACGTACGTTAAAGACGAAAAGGAAAAAGACCAACTTTTCAACGCTATCGAAACATTTCCAGCTATTAAAAAGAAAGCAGATTGGGCACTAAAATGGATTGAAAGCGATTCATTTGCTGAGCGTTTGATAGCTTTTGCAGCGGTTGAAGGGATTTTCTTTTCCGGTGCATTCTGCTCTATTTTTTGGTTGAAAAAACGCGGAATTATGCCCGGACTTACTTTTTCAAACGAATTGATTTCTCGCGATGAAGGCGTTCACTGCGATTTTGCCGTTCATCTTCACAACCATCATTTGGTGAACAAAGTTTCCAAACAACGCATTCGTGAAATATTGGTAGATGCATTGAATATTGAGCGCGAATTTATTACCGAATCGCTTCCAGCAAGTTTGATTGGGATGAATTCAAAATTAATGACGCAATACCTTGAATTTGTAACCGATAGACTTTTGGTTGAATTGGAGTGCGAAAAGGAATACAACGTTACCAATCCTTTTGATTTTATGGATATGATTTCGCTTCAGGGAAAAACTAATTTCTTCGAAAAGAGAGTAGGCGAGTACCAAAAAGCTGGTGTTACCAACAAAGACAAGGAATCGAACAAAATCAGTTTCGACGCAGAATTTTAAGCCCCCTAACCCCCGAAGGGGGAAGATACATATTCGATTTTAAATACTTCGATTGTTATATTCCGCTTGGCGACTTTGCGTCTTTGCGAGCAGAAAAATATTATTCCTAACCATTAAATTAAAGAATTATGAATGTAGTAAAAAGAGACGGTCGCAAAGAACCCATGATGTTCGACAAAATTACGGCACGAGTACGCAAATTGTGCTACGGTTTAAACGAATTGGTAGATCCTGTAAAAATTTCAATGCGTGTTATTGAAGGGCTTTATGATGGTGTAACAACAAGCGAACTTGATAATTTGGCGGCGGAAATTGCGGCAACAATGACCACTTCTCATCCAGATTATGCACGTTTGGCGGCTCGAATCTCTGTTTCCAACCTTCACAAAAACACTAAAAAATCATTTTCTGAAGTGATGACAGATCTTTACGAATATGTAAATCCGCGCACAGGAAAAAAAGCGCCATTGTTAAGCGATGAGGTTTTTGAAGTGATAAAAAACAATGCTGAGGAACTTGATTCCACTATCATTTATAACCGTGATTTTGGGTATGATTATTTCGGTTTCAAAACCTTGGAACGTTCCTATTTACTGAAACTGAATGGTAAAATTGTGGAACGCCCACAACATATGTTAATGCGCGTTTCCGTTGGAATCCATTTGGATGATTTGGTTGCTGTGAAGGAAACCTATGAGTTAATGTCGAAGAAATATTTTACACACGCCACGCCAACGCTTTTCAACAGTGGCACTCCGAAACCACAGATGTCATCCTGCTTTTTACTTGCAATGAAAGACGACAGTATCGATGGAATTTACGATACGCTAAAGCAAACCGCTAAAATTTCACAATCTGCCGGCGGGATTGGTCTTTCTATTCACAATGTTCGTGCAACAGGATCTTATATTTCGGGAACCAACGGTACTTCAAATGGAATTGTCCCGATGCTTCGTGTTTTCAACGATACCGCACGTTATGTAGATCAAGGCGGCGGAAAACGAAAAGGCTCTTTCGCAATTTATGTGGAGCCATGGCACGCAGATATTTTCGACTTTTTGGATTTGAAAAAGAATCATGGAAAAGAAGAAATGCGCGCCCGCGATCTTTTTTACGCCATGTGGATTCCCGATTTATTCATGGAACGCGTACAAACGGACGCGGAATGGACGTTGATGTGCCCGAACGAATGTCCAGGCCTTTATAAATGCCACAGTGAGGAATTTGAGGCACTTTACCATAAATATGAAGCCGAAAATAAAGGCAGAAAAACCGTAAAAGCACGTGAGCTTTGGGAGAAAATACTTGAGTCGCAGATTGAGACCGGAACGCCGTATATGCTTTACAAAGATGCTGCGAACCGCAAGAGCAATCAAAAGAATTTGGGAACAATCCGATCTTCAAATTTGTGTACTGAAATTATGGAATACACTTCCGAAGACGAAGTTGCCGTTTGTAATTTGGCTTCCATAGCGTTGCCGATGTTTGTGAAAAGTGGTGAATTTGACCACAAAGAACTTTTCAAAGTAACCAAACGCGTTACCAAAAACCTAAACCGCGTAATCGATAGAAATTACTACCCGGTGATTGAAGCGGAGAATTCAAACATGCGTCACCGTCCAATTGGTTTGGGAATTCAAGGATTGGCAGATGCTTTTATAATGCTTCGTTTGCCTTTTACTTGTGATGAGGCAAAAAAGCTGAACCAAGAAATTTTTGAAACCCTATATTTTGCGGCGCTTACGGCTTCTATGGAAGAAGCAAAAGAGGATGGTACTTATGAAAGCTATAAGGGTTCGCCTATTTCAGAAGGGCTTTTCCAACATAATTTATGGGGAATAAAGGACGAAGAATTGAGTGGCCGTTGGGACTGGAAAAAACTTAGAAAAGATGTGAAAAAACACGGTGTGCGAAATTCCCTTTTAGTTGCGCCGATGCCAACTGCTTCCACTTCGCAGATTCTTGGGAACAACGAGGCTTTTGAACCGTACACTTCAAACATTTATACGCGTCGTGTACTTTCTGGGGAGTTTATTGTTGTGAATCAACATCTTTTGCAAGATTTGGTGGAGCTTGGACTCTGGAACGAGGATTTGAAAGAAGAAATAATGCATGCGAACGGTTCCATTCAAAATGTGGAAATAATTCCGCAGGAATTGAAAGAATTGTACAAAACCGTTTGGGAACTTTCTATGAAAGACATTATTGATATGAGCCGCCAACGAGGTTATTTTATAGACCAAAGCCAATCGCTGAACCTATTTATGGAAAACGCAAATATGGCGAAACTTACTTCAATGCACTTTTACGCGTGGAAAAGCGGACTTAAAACCGGAATGTATTATTTAAGAACGAAAAGTGCTGTTGATGCGATTAAATTCACCCTTAAAAAAGAAGAGAAAAAGGAAACAGTTGAAGCAGAAGTTACAGCAACTGTTGTCGAGGATGTTTCAACAAAACCAATGACGCCGCAAGAATTACGTGAAATGCTGGCACAATCCAAAAACGCAGCGGATGACGACTGTTTGATGTGCGGATCTTAAATTTCCAATTGGTTTAAATAAATTAAAAAGCCCGGGTTTACAAACACGGGCTTTTTTAATACTCTGTTTTTAAAAGAGTATTATTCTTTAGGCGCAGACATGTTGGTATATTCCAAAACAAGTGCGCTCAACCAATCCCAACTGATTGAGTTGTATGGATATTTTGCCATAAACTCAGCGTTGTCGCCAAAAAGGAACTCGTAATTTTCTTCAAAATCACTTTTAGGAAGCCACAATACTTTATCGCCTTTCTGCACATAATATGATTTAATAACTCCAACGCCACCAATTGCAGGGGCTCCACCAATTGAAAATCCTTTTGATTCCTTAGCAAATGGATCGTGGTAAACTGAAATTATTTGACTGAAATCCGGGTTGATAAGCTGCATCAAAAATTCCTGTTCATCTTTTTTATTTTTTATAGAAACTTTTTGGTTCACAAAATAAATTTGGTCGTTACTGGTCAATTTTTTCATATTGTTTTGTCTGCCCATACCAAAATTGTTCATTTTTTGCGATACTTTTCCGAACTTTTCAAAACCACTGGCATAAAGATACGCTTCGGCAATTTGCTCTGCCTTGTAGGTGTTATTTTGTTCAGTAACGCTATCCTTAAAAACAATTTCGGCAATCTGCCCTTTTTTGGTGATAACACCTTTACAATATCCCTTGTGTTCTGTTCCGTCTTTCATAACAACGGTTGAAACTTTTTTCATAGCCGGTTGGTTGAAACCTTCGTTGAAATAATATGTTTTTAGCATATCGCGATCTTCGTCGCTATATTTAACCTTTTCCTGGGCAAAAGCAAAACCACAGGCCATCATAAATAAAATGGATAAAAATTTTAGTTTCATAATTTTTAGTTTTAGTAATTTATGTAGCAATATTCCAACATTAATTTTGATTGATAATTTTTTTATACTAAAAATCATTGCCCGCACCATCAAAATACGATAAATGTCGTATGGGTTTGATTTAATTTTGAGTAATTCTGACCAAAACAAAAAGGAGCCCAAAGGGCTCCTCTATAAATTGTAAAATAAAACCGTTAACCTTTTTTATAGCTTGTATAATATTCCTCCATCAAGTTCATCAATGCCGTTACAAAATCTTTGGTTTCCAGCAACAGACTGAAATACAAAGTAGTGTTTTTAGGGCTTGATTCTTCCGTTCGGGTTCGGGCTATTTGCTTCTCAATCTTGTTTGAAAGACTTTCGAAAATTCTTTCTTTTTTATTGAGGACGTCTTTAATTCGTTGGAATTCCTTTTTCTTGAAAATATCTTCAATTTCATTTAAAAGTTCTTCCAAATTCTGGTCTATTTCCTGCAACTCCTTTATTTGGTTGAAACGAAGCGCTTTGTGGTTGTTGTTTACGTGCTTGTAGCTGGCTTTCGAAATAAATTCCAAAGACTGCACAACATCTGTCAAATAGCCAAGAATCGTAATATAGAAATTGCTCCCACGAACACTGGTATCATCAAGATTTTTTATGAAGTAGAATATATTGTCGCGCAATTCTTCTACTTCATCATTCAGTTTATTTACCCCTTTTTTGCTCTTTTTGAGTTTTTTGGTGTCCTGTTTTGCCAAACCGCGAAGCATATCGCTATAGATTTTGTTTGAGCGTGAAACCACATTGCTGATGTTGTCTGCGCTTTCCTGAATAATACCTTGAACAGTTTTGCTTTCTGTTTTCTTAAGACCAGTTTTATTTAGTTTAATTCTCACTTTGTCTTTATGGGAAATGTAATTTCTTACTAATAAAAGAATTGCCAATAACAATAGCACGGCAATCATGGCACCTCTTCCAATATAGATCAAGTAGGTTAATGTTCCAGCAGCGGCAAAAGCAACAAAAGCTGTGAAGAACCAACCGCCAATTACATTCATTACTCCCGCAACGCGATAAACTGCACTTTCACGACCCCAAGCTCTGTCGGCCAAAGAAGTACCCATAGCCACCATAAATGTTACATAGGTAGTGGAAAGCGGAAGTTTCATAGATGTGGCGGTAGCGATCAAAACACCAGCAACTATAAGATTAATGGATGCGCGGATCATATCAAAGGCGGGCAGCTCATAGGTTTTGTGTTTTGGTAGATTAATAACCGGTTTTTCAAAACGTCTATCTATTTTTTCTTGAAGAGTCTGTGGAATGATATAATCGAAATAAGTTGATAATTGTGTTGATGATTTTACCAGAAATCTGGAAAGCATATTGGGGTTGAACTTTTCATGGCCTTCCCCTTGACGCGCAAGATCAATTTCAGTATCGGAAACGGTTCTGGCCTTTTTGGAAAACCAAAGTGTAAGAACCATAACGCCACCTGCAATAAAAAGTAACAAAGGTTCTGCTGGAACCTCAGCGGCCAAGCTGTCCATACTATATTCTGATGCAGGGATTCCAGAGGCCGACCAATCCACAAAACTGTGATATGCGGCCATTGGAACACCAATAAAGTTTACCAAATCATTTCCCGCAAAAGCCAAGGCAAGACTGAACGTACCTACGGCGATTACAATTATAAGGATGCTCTTTTTGAAAATCATCATAAAGAGTTGCGAAAAGACTGTCCAAACAACGAAGCTAATACCAATTAACAACCAAGTATCTGTTTCAATAATATCTTTAAAGCTGCCATAGAAAGGAGTTCCTTTTAGACCCTTCATTAAAATGAAATAGCTAATTGATGTTAATGCCACACCGCCAAAGATGGCGCCAAAGTATTTCATTTTTTGTTCAGCGTGAAAAGTAAAAATAAGTCGCGAAAGATATTGTACAACCATTCCGACCGTAAAAGCAACCCCTACAGAAATTACAATCCCAGAGATAATCTCTAAGGCTTTATCAGTATTAATATATTTTGAGAGTGCTGAAAATGTTTCAGTATCAGAATGGCCAATTTTTATCAATGCCATAATAACGGCTGCTCCCAAAAGTTCAAAAACAATAGAAACCGTTGTAGAGGTTGGTAAACCAAGAGTGTTGAAAAAATCCAGCAATAAAATATCGGTAATCATTACTGCCATGAAAATGATCATTATTTCATCAAAATAGAATTCACTGGGAACAAAAATTCCTTTTCGGGCTACTTCCATCATTCCGCTTGAAAAAACTGCGCCAATGAAAATTCCCAAACTAGCGATTATTAAGATGGTTCTAAAAGAAATTGCTTTGGAACCAATGGCCGAGTTTAAGAAATTCACGGCATCGTTACTTACCCCAACCACCAAATCTGCAATGGCAAGCGCGGCAAGCGCAACGATCATTAATAAATAAATATTATCCATTTCTTTTTATTTAAACTGGTGCAAATTTCCCATATAAAATAGGATTGATTGTTACCAAATTGTTAACAGTATTGTACTTAAAAATGAAGGTCGAAACCAATTCGATACTCCAAAAATTTGCTTTCACCTTCAAGTGTTGTATATGATAAATCTGTTTGGACCTTTAGTTTATGGCCCACTATATATTTTGAACCTCCCACAGTGAACTGGTTTTGGTTGGCGTTTGATGAAAAATTGGTTGTTGGCACAATGGATGTAAAACGGCCCGCAATTTCCCAATTCGACTTGAAAACATAGCCGCCCTGCAAATTAAATCCTTGACCAGTGTAGACTTCTTGTTCTGTATTGCTGCCATCACTGTTTTTAACAATAGGGTTTGCTGCATCCCGGAAACTATATTCGCCCATCAAAGAAAAACCGTTGTATTTGAACATTGCGTCCACAAATAGGGTGCTTATATTAGTTTCATAAAAGCCGATATCGTTTCGCATATAACTTCCCTGATTGCTTCGGGTTTTCACGGCGTCCACATTTAAATCGTAAGTTGCACCAATGGACAATTTAGGGCTTTTTTCGCGATAAATATCACCGCCAATGTAATCTCCTTTTTTGGTAAATTCGCCGAATGGCAAAATTTCCAAACGACTGGTGTACTGATGTCCGCCAAGATTGCCAGTAACCACGTTTCTTCCTTCACCCTGTGAAACGGCTAAAATTTCCCGAATTATAATATTTTCTGAAACCTTAAAATGGTGGTGAAGCTGAAACCCAACATCTCTATCTATATTATAGACGCTGTTGAGTAAAGAACGGTCTATAAGTTGAAGATTTGCAGAAGATATGACCCGTTCTCTGTTTCCGGGAAGTTTGGTCTGCCCGGCCCAAAGTTCAAGGTTTTTATAAAATTCCCACATTATTACGGCATCCAGTATTACACGCGGTGCATCTCCCGTAAATTCTGATGCACCTGCAATATCTGAATTAGAGAGCCCCAGTTCAATTTTATATCGAAGTTTTGTGGAATAGGCAAACCCATCAAATTTTAAACGGGCGCGGCGAATTAAAAAGCTTTGTTCGGGTTTTCCAATTTTATCTCCATTATAGCCCCAAAATGAAAGTGCCCTAAACTGGATTCGCGGCGCGAAACGTACGCTCCAAGTGCTGTCTTTACCAATAATATTGAGCATTCCTTCACCAAATTTGGGAGTGCTTATCTGTGAATGGGCAGCAGAAATAAATAAAAATAGAAGACCAACAAGAAAGATCTTATTGTGCATTTGTAAATCGGTTTTAGTTTTTGTCGGGGACAAAGAACCGATTTTAATGTTATGTGAATGTTAAGGGACGGTTTAAAATCATTATTTTTAAACAGAAAAGGGCTGCATAATTAAATGCAGCCCAGTTTTAAAATCTAGTCGACAAAAACTAAACGATTTTAAAGTTTGCCTTTTATAAGGCAGATACAAAGAAAATGATTAGGTGTTTATTTAGTGTAAATTTACCTTTATCAAATCATTAAGTTATCAATTTTACAATATTTACGTTTGTTAAACACATATAAATCAGATAATTGCAGCTTTAATGTTATATTAATGTTATGTAATAGTTTCTTAAAGGTTAATTTTGTAAATTTGAATATTACAAAATATCTAAAATCTTACTTATGAAAAATATACTCACACTTTTGGCAATCGTTTTGATAACTTCTGTAGCCTTGGCTCAGGATAATAAAAGAAACACCTACTTTTTAGATGGTGATGTTATAGAAGCCACAATCTATCATGATAATGGAATGATAGCCCAAACGGGTTACTATAACAAAGAAAACAAACTTACTGGAGAATGGGTAAGCTATGATTTAAGTGGACACTTAACTGCTGTTGCACAATACATCAACGGAGAAAAGGTAGGCACTTGGGTTTTTTATCAAGGAAATACACAACGCGAGGTATCTTATGATGACTCTCGTATTGCAAAAGTAACAACTTGGAAAATCACTGACACCTACGTTGTTTCCAACAATCCATAATTCTATCAAAAATTATTAAAAATAAAAAGAGCCTCTTAATATTAAGAGGCTCTTTTTTTAATCGTAGAATTAAAAAAAAATTAATTAGTTGCTAATCCAATCCCACCCTGAAATATCTACTGGAGTGCCATTAAACACATCATCCTCGGGAGTGATTAATGGAACACCGTTAACAATAATATTTTCCAATGGCCCATTGTCTTTCATATCTACATTGGTGCCATAATCTGTAAGTAAAACATTGGTAAACGTTCCTCCAGATTGTTTTTTAAATTGAAGTGCGATTCCGTTTCCAGGACTACTTGTGTTTATAGCAGTTAAGTTTACAAAAGAAGGATTGTTGTTGTCGCCATCACCTTCCAAAGCTGTAGAGAAGCTTGGGCCATTGTTTAGAATATAGGTGTTGGTTATAGTTCCTCTCCAACCTTCAGTCCAATCTACTGAATCATCTTCATTGTTTTCGAAATAAAGATTAGTTGCAGAAACAGCTCCGCCAAAAAATTCAATTCCATCATCAGCACCATCAATTACGGCAACGTTAGAAATTGAAGTTCCAGAACCAACAGAGTAAAGTGTAAGTCCATTGTATTGTGAGTCTGCATTAATTTGTGCTCCAGCTCCACGGATTACGAGAAAATCAATACTTCCAGAGTTGTCGTTATTGTTAGTCCCACCGTAAATAAGTCCGCCTACTTCAGCAATAGCATCTACACCTTCAGTAGTTACGCCTTCACCACAAAGTAAAAGTCCACCCCAATCTCCTGGATTGCCGCCTGCAGACTTCATTACTACTGGGTTTTCGTTGGTACCATTGACTTCTATTTTCCCGCCTTGTTCCACAGCAATATATTTATCAGTACCTGTTCCAGAAATAATAATTGTTCCGGCAGGAATAATTAGTTTTCCGCCAGATTTTACAAGAGTAGTTCCTTGAAGAAGGTAAACAAGACTTGAATCCAGTTGGGTTGTGCCAGTTATAGTGTTTGGAAGAATCGCTGTGTCTGAATTATTCTCTGTTGCCCAAGCAAACATTGATAAGTCTACAGTTGCAGGACCATCATAGCCATTTGAAGGATCAGCAATTTCGCCGTCAATAATTACATTAGCCAATGGGCCATTGTCTTTCATATCTATTCTAGTTGTATAACCCAAAAGAGAAAGACCGGTGATTGTGGCTCCAGATTGTTTTTTAAACTGAAGCGCAGTACCACCAACAGTTGAAACTGCTGTGAAGTTTACCAATTTTGGATTTCCATTATCGCCATCTGCTTCTAAAGCGGTAGAAAAAGGCTTGGAGTGGCTCACGTAGGTGTTGGTGATTGTACCGTTCCAACCTTCTGTCCAGTCCACCGCATCATCTTCATTGTTTTCAAAATAAAGGTTTGATGCAGAAACAGTTCCTCCGAAAAACTCAACACCGTCATCAGCGCCATCTAGAACAGCAACGTTTGAAATTCGAGTACCCGAACCTACTGCATAAAGCGTAAGTCCGTTATATTGTGATTCTGAATTGATTTGAGCTCCAGCTCCACGGATGATTAAATATTCAATGTTTCCAGAATTATCAGCATTATCAGATCCTCCGTAAATAAGTCCTCCTACTTCAGCAGTAACATTTACTCCTTCTGTTGTTGTTGCTTTTCCGCAAAGCAATAATCCGCCCCAATCGCCTGAATTGTTAGTTTCAGAACGCATTACTACTGGATTAGATGAAGTACCTTGAATATCTATTTTCCCACCTTGTTCTACAGCTATATATTTATCTGTTCCAACTTGAGAAATGATTACAGTTCCAGCAGGAATGGTTAATTTAGCGCCAGATTTTACAAGGTATGGCCCGGCAACTGTGTACTGAACCGATGGATCTAAAATTCTGTCAGATTCCAACGAACCTGTAAGTTGTGTGTTTTCTACTGGATCCTCATCATCTGATGTGAAACCATCATCACTGCTACATCCGGCAAGGAATAGCGTGCTTACTGTTGCAATTGATAAAGCAAATTTTTTAAAGTTTTTCATTTTCATTCTTAATTGAAGTTAGACATTCTTTGTTAAAAGGTATAGTTAAGGTTTAAGCCAAAACGCGCACCACGGGTATATGAAAGAATAGTTTCTTCGGTTTCAATTTCTGTGGTACTCGGTTTAATTAATTGTGTTCTTTTTATTTCTGGATTTAAAATGTTTTTTCCTGAAAGACCTATTTTGAAATTTTTGGTTATTTCCTTGCTAAGGATCAAATCCAACGAAATAAATCCTTTTTCGATGATAGCATCGTTATAATTGATGTCTCCTGAAGTTTGGAATTCTGGAGATCCCAAGGCATAAATTCTGTCAGAAGCATAATTCCCAGAGATTGTGGCCTCAAAAGGATTTTCTGTATTTGTATTAAAATTCAATGATCCGTTTACAATCCAGTCTGAAGCTCCTTGAAGGTCAGTTTCGGTCAAACCCTTATATCTAAAGGTTCTTAAGAAGTTTCCTTCATTGTCAAAAACTTCTTTTAAATCTTGCTTATGCCACATTTTTGAAGCATTTACATTTAGTTTTAAATTGGGTCTTTCGTCGCCAGAAATTAGGTTTACTCGACCTTCCACTTCTATACCGTAAACTTCGGCTTCATTGCCTGCATTAAAGTATGAGAACACACCTGCAGAACCTCTATCCTGAACTTTGTTAATTGGGTCTTCAATAAGTTTGTAAAATCCTGTAAGCGAAAGAAGTTGGTCTCTTGATGGGAAGAATTCCCACTTCAAATCGAAGTTTCTGTTTAATGAAGCTTCAATATCGGGGTTACCACGTGTAACCTGGCCAACGGGAGAAACGTATTCAAAAGGAGCAATTTCCTTGAATTCTGGTAGGGTAGTAGTATAGCTATTTGCAAAGCGAATGCTGTGTTTTTCGTTTAGTGCATATTTAAAATTGAATGAAGGAAATATCCTGCGGTAATCTTTGTTGGTGCTTCCTTTTCTTCCAGGGAAGTTGTTTACGTCCCAATTAACATCTATATTATCTCTTTGAAATCTTAATCCAGCCTGTATGGTTATTTTACCAGTAACACCCGTAACGTTTGTGTACCCAGCAACAGACTGCAAATCGCCGTTGTAAAAATCTGGCGAAAGTGTATTTCTTTTTAGAAGACCATTGTTGAAATTTTGCTGTGTAAAAATCTCTGAAATTTCATCGATTGATTCTGGATTAACTGCATTTGTTACAGTTTCTTCCACCCCAAAGAATTGCGAACCGAAATCACGGGTTTTGTTTCGGTAAGTACCTCCAATATTTATATGGAAAAGGTTTTCTTCTTCGTCAACAATTTTGATTAAATCATTCAAGCGGCCATTATATTCAGTATCTTCAATTTTTTGGATACTTTTTCTTTGTTGAAAACCACCGGTGCGCCCAAGTTGAACAGTTTCTTGATTAAAGTTTACTTCATTGCGGATACGGTTTGGCTCATCGGCACTTAAATAATTGTAGCCAGCCGCCCATTCCAGTTCGTTCTTTTCGCCAATTTTATGTTCAGCGCTTAGTTGTGTGACAGAAAGTAAGGTTTTCTTAAGGTTTTGGTCACGAATATATTGCGACAAACCTTCTTCAGGATCGGTTTCTTCAAAAATCACGGCTTCACCCGAACGCCCGCCTTCAAAAACTTCGTCTTCAATTTTATTGATTAATAAAGAGTTGAACTTAATATCATTGTTGTCATCAGCTCTAAATCTAACGTGGAACAAGCCAGAAGTTGCTACCTCTTTGTTCCAAGTTATTGCATCTGGAATTACATCATCCAAAAAGTTGGAGCGGTATTGTTTAAAAGCACCTTCTCTGTATTCAAACTCTTCAGACTGGCCTGCTGTAAAAAGTACGCTCAACTTGTTGCCAATTTTAGTTCCAGCACTTAAGGAATAAGACCTATTGATAGGAAAATCTACTACTTCAGGGCTCCAGCTTTGCTCTGTAATAGCTTGGTTGGTGGGAACACTTTTTTGGTAAAACCCGAAGGATACATCTTGATAGTTTGGCGAAACTTTAAAATTGTTAAACACACCATCGCTCATTATATTGGTGTTCACAGATGAACTTGCGCTCAATGAAAGCAAATTGCTGCCGGAAAGTTCCTTAGTGTTGATATCAATATTTCCCGAAGCTTGATCTGCAGAAATAGTGGAGGAAGTAGTTTTGCTAACGTCAATACTTTCAATAAGTCGGGTTGGAAAAAGATTCAAATTTATATTCTTCCTTTCAATATTATCTGACGGAATAGGAAGTCCGTTTAAAGTGGTGTATAAATATCTGTCACCAAGTCCGCGCACAAAAACATCGCCACTACCGTCTGTTTTTGATACGCCCGAAATTTTTGTAGTTGCTCCTGCAGCATCAGAAACACCTAGTTTTGACAACTGTTCAGCGCCAATACTTTCTTTAATTGCCACGGCTTTTTTCTGCTCCAGCAATAAAGCAACTTCGCTTTCCCTGCGGGTAGTGGTTTTAATAACTACTTCATCAAGAGCCGCAGCACTCGCCCCCATCGGCACATCTATATTTGTAACCTTATTTGCCGTTACGGTAACATTTGGAATTTCGACAGTTTCGTAGCCTACAAAACTATAAACCACTGTGTAAGTGCCCGGCTCCACATTTTCAAGTGCATATAACCCGTCAATATCTGACGTTACGCCTTTCGTAGTGCCTTTTATAAATATATTTGCAAAAGGCAGCGGTTCATTATTGTAATCTGTATCCGTCAGTTTACCTACTATAGAGCCGCTCTCTTGCGCAACGGATACCGTGGTAATTAAGAAGATAAAAAGTTTAAAAAAAGTTTTCATTTTTGTCGTTTGATTTATTTGTGCAAAGAAACCGGACTTATGTAAACATGGCGTTAATTGGCTGTTATCAATAGGTCATCTTAGGGTTGCTAAAATGTTAAGGAGTATTTAAAAATTGGGTATTGCTTTACCTATTGAAAATAGTATCTTGCCTTCCAAATTTTTAGAATTATGATGCAATGGGAACAGTTGATCTCTTTACGGAAGCAAGGGCATACGGGAAAACGGATCAGGATTGAAGAAAATGAAACCCGTTTGGGTTTTGAGGTGGATTATGACCGCGTTATTTTTTCGTCGGCTTTTCGAAGTTTGCAGGACAAAACGCAGGTTATTCCACTGTCAAAAACTTCTTTCGTTCACACGCGATTGACGCATAGTTTGGAAGTTTCGGTAGTGGGCCGCTCTTTGGGAAGAATTGTGGGAAAGGAGATTTTGAAAAAACATCCGCAATTGCAGAATGTGCACGGGTATCAATTTAACGATTTTGGGGCGATTGTGGCTGCGGCCGCCTTGGCTCACGACATTGGCAATCCACCATTCGGTCACAGTGGCGAAAAGGCGATTGGCGATTACTTTTTAAACGGAAATGGCAAGCGTTTTAAAGACAGACTTACCGAAAAGGAATATCAGGATTTGATTGATTTTGAAGGAAATGCCAACGGTTTCAAAATTCTCACAGAATCCAAAAATGGCGTTGAAGGTGGCTTAAGGTTGACTTATGCAACTTTGGGCGCGTTTATGAAATACCCAAAACAATCACTTCCCAAAAAACCTACAACCCACGTTGCTGATAAAAAATTCGGTGTATTTCAAAGCGAAACGGATTTTTTCAAA
>JBBQUI010000050.1:0-17409 GCA_038212575.1 Flavobacteriales bacterium | reverse complement strand
TTTCATAAAGAAAATTCGCGAGGATAATAAAATTGATATTGTGCTACAAACCCCAGGCTACAAAAGCATTGAGCCGAATGCAAACTTTATTCGCGAGGAATTGGAAGCAGCTGGAGGGTTTTTGCCATTGCACGACAAATCGGATCCAGATTCAATAAAAAACTTATTGGGTATGAGCAAGAAAAGTTTTAAAAAAGCAATCGGCACGCTATACAAAGACAAGCAGATTATAATTAAGGAAGACGGGATTGAGCTACTGTGAAGGCGTGTTATAAATGCCATAATCTACATAGAAACCACTCCGCCGAGGGCGTTGGTAAATACCGTATGAATAAGGCATAAGCTCAGGTCTTAAAAACCCTCGCGATTCTTTATAGGCAATATTTCTTACGGATGTAGAACCATCAGCAATGTAGCCACTATTTCCTCCATAAACACCGTATTCCCTTGGATCAAGAGAAATTTGAATATTGGATTGTACGTAGCTTTCATTTGTAGCCATTGCTTCAAACATACTCACGGGCTCGCGGTAGTTTTCCTTGCTCAATTTAAAGGAAGGAAGTTTTTTGGAGTAATTGTTCGAAAAATTTGAATCTGAAGGCAAGGAATTGGTCATCAAGCTTTCAATTTCGGGAAGCTTTACAAAATCAAGTTTAAATTTATTGCTCTCAAAATCCAACTGGGCAGAAGCGATCAGCGGAAAAATTAAAAGAAGAAACAGCAAGTTTTTCATCAGCACAAAGATAACAAAAGTTAAGCCAACTTTAAATTAGTTGTTGGTTTATAGTTGATGGTTGAAAGTTGTCTGTTTTTTATAAGCTTAATTTACTGGCTGTATTCTTTAGTAGCGCATCTTTGTGAACTGTAATGCTTACCGCTTTTAAACGCATATAAGCTTCGCTGAAATATACATAACCACCATTTGCAACCCTCGTTTCATCTGTGCCCCAGCTATTTTTCACTTTATAATATTTTGTGCCATTTTGATCGCGAAGCAATCCTGTAATGTGCATTAAATGGTCATCGGTAGTGTCATAGCTTTCAAATTCCTCTTGACGATATTCCTGCGTTATTTTCTTTTCGGGATAAATACCTTGTAGTGCTTTTATATTGTTTTCAACATTGTCTGGAATAACCGCTACGCCATCTTTGGAGGAAAATGTTTTTTCACTTACATCACAATCCAATTCTACCGAAAAACCTTTTTCCAATGCATTGTCAATTGTAGCCATCATTTCATCAAGTGGTACATTGTAGAAACTACCATTGCTCCAGTTGTCAGGAATGTTCAATATAAATTTTGAATAGAATAGCGCTTGTGTAAAACTGGTAATGTTCACATAATCTTCTGGCTGTATTTTGGTCATTGCCAAAAAGGTTTGCGGGGTATATTGTTTTCCTTCAAATGTGAAATTTTGAACGTTTTTTCCAATATAAGCATCCAAAACTCCATCAATCGCTGCCCGCCATTTCTTGCTCAATTTTCTTCCGGGATTGTCAACGTATGTTTTCAGCATTGCTTCCAAAACCGCTACCATTTCTGCGTGATTGTATGTTGTTTCCCCAGCAAATAATCCGCTAAAAGCTTCTTCGGGAACCACACCATTTCTTTCCACAGAATTCATCACATCGTGCGCCAAGCCACCCTCACTGAACTGCGCTTTTCCCTGACGCATAATATAGTTTTCAGCTTTTAAAGGATAGGTATTCCGCACTTGGTACATTTCGCTTAAATCTATTTTCTTTCCCGTTAATCGAATGATTTCACTTTCCAAAAACGAAGTACTGCTAAAACTCCAGCAAGTGCCCGTTACCCCTTGGCTAATAACCGGCGTTGTTTCCAGATCAGTAACGGTTGTAAATTTATATGTTTTTTGTGCGGTTAGGTTTATTGTGAAAAGTATTCCAAAGAGTATAAGAAAATGTTTCATTGTATTATTTTAAATAGAATTTTTAATTGATTCAGAAATTTTAGCGTTAAGACTTCCGTTGAACTTTAATTTTGTCGCTTTTTTACCAGTAAGCATTTCATAAAATACGCAAGCATTTAAAAAAGCCCCTGCAATAGAGGGATGTTGGTCGTCATCATATATTTTAATTTTAGGATGGATTTTCATAAACTTGTATGCAATATTCCCATTGTTACTTTTTTCAATTGTGTTGGTTTTAGCAATAAAAATATATGCTTTATTAATCAAATCTACTTCTTGCTCCAAATTTGCTATTTCTTCCGAACAGTATTTCGTGCCATCAAATTTTTTAGTGATTATTGAAGAAGAATAACAATATTCTTTAGGATATTCAGCTTTATTTGAAGCCCAGGTATGGAAAATAATAAACCTGCACTTTTTATTGGTAGCCAACTTTTTTATTTTTTGAATTGCAGGAGTAACCAAACTATCCTTGGCTTCCGGAATTAGAAGCCTGACGGTGCCTTCCTGCATGATAACTACATCCCAAGGTTTTTGAATTAGTTTCTTTTCTGTGCTGGTAGTATCTCCAGGCCTTTTTTCAATTCTGGAATTTTCCTTTTCTGGATCAATAATATAATCTAAATGGCTTTGCAGTGAAACTCCCGGAAAAGTAATTTGTTCAATTTTAATGTTTGGATCTGTTTCATCCATCATTTTTTGAAGCAGTTGTGGCATGTCGTTATAATATGTCAAGCTATTACCAACAAGAAGTACATTAACCTCCTTATCTTGTGAATGGCATCCCCATAAAAAGAAAGAAATTATTATAGGAAGAATTTTTTTCATTAAAAATTGACTGTAACTTTACGCTAAAATAACAATTATGTCTTCACCCAACTGGAAAACCGCCAAAGAATATACAGATATAACCTATAAAAAATCAAACGGCGTTGCCCGAATCGCTTTCAACAGGCCCGATGTTCGCAATGCTTTTCGCCCCAAAACCACTGCGGAATTGCTTGACGCTTTTCACGATGCACAGGAAGATATCTCCATTGGGGTAGTTTTGCTTTCTGCCGAAGGGCCTTCTTCAAAAGATGGCGTTTACAGCTTTTGCAGCGGTGGCGATCAAAAGGCGCGTGGCCATCAAGGCTATGTGGGCGATGATGGGTATCACCGTTTAAATATTCTCGATGTGCAACGAATGATTCGTTTTATGCCGAAAGCCGTTATATGTGTAGTTCCGGGCTGGGCTGTTGGTGGCGGACACAGCCTGCATGTGGTTTGTGATTTAACGTTGGCAAGCAAAGAGCACGCAATCTTCAAACAGACGGATGCCGATGTTACCAGTTTTGACGGAGGCTACGGCAGTGCCTATCTTGCTAAAATGGTAGGGCAGAAACGTGCCCGTGAAATCTTTTTCCTCGGAAGAAATTATTCTGCACAGCAAGCTTTTGAAATGGGGATGGTTAACGCCGTGATTACACACGATGAATTGGAAGACACAGCTTACGAATGGGCGCAGGAAATTCTTGCCAAAAGCCCAACATCCATTAAAATGCTGAAGTTCGCCATGAACCTGACCGACGATGGAATGGTTGGTCAACAAGTTTTTGCCGGGGAAGCCACCCGCCTTGCTTATATGACTGATGAGGCAAAAGAGGGACGCGATGCTTTTCTTGAAAAGCGCAAACCTAATTTTCAGAAGAAGTGGTTGCCTTAATTTAGTAATAAGTAGTGAGTAGTGAGGTTTTTTTTATTTGTGCTTTTAATTTTCTTTAGTTATTTCACTTTCTATCAATTGTTTTTGAACCCAAGCCATTGCTTCACTTAGGGTTTCGAATACTTCAAAATTCTTTTTGTAGAACATACTTTCTAAATCGGCGTTTGATTTTGCAATAGCGGTATTGGTTACTATGGCCATGGCCACCAGGTTGTGGATTTTTGAAGTTTCAAGATAGGTGAGGGGGTCTACAGCGTAGTTAAAGTATCTGTTGGAGATATAGACCATTTTTTTATTGGCAAAATGCGTATCGATTATTTTACGAAGTTTCTCGTTGTGTTCAGGGGTTACGGTAACGCCTTCTTTTATTTGATTCACAAGGAAATTATCGAAGATAAAAACTTCAGAATCTTTGAAATCATAATAATGGAATATACTCATAGCTTAATGATTCAGTTGGTTGTTTAAAGATAGGGAAATATTTTCCTTTTGTTTGAGTAGTTAGATTGTTACTTTCTGAAGAGATGGTAGTATACACGTTTGGAGAGCGTGGGTCGCAGGTTTAGTGTTTTGGCACAGGCTCTAAACGTGCGCAAACGAGGAGATATGCTTGTGTCAACTAGGACGACATTGCAAATGCTTTATTTAGATGGGCACACTTTGCAGAAGTGCGCCAGGGGGTCCCGACAAGCTTGGAATGTGATTGGTTTTTGGTTTGCTTCAAAAAAAAAGCACCAAAGAAAAAATCCTTAGTGCTTTAATTTACTCACTGCAAACTGCTACTGAATACCGAGCACTATTTGGCATAAGCATCCGCATGCACATTCTTCACCGCCCTTCCGCTTGGATCGTTCATATTTTTAAAGCTGGCGTCCCACTCCAATGCAATGGGGCTGCTGCAAGCCACAGAAGGTACTGAGGGCACACTGAGTGCCGCAGTGTCGCTAGGGAAATGTTCTGCAAAAATGCTTCGGTAATAAAACTCTTCTTTGCTGCTGGGCGTTTGTAGTGGGAATTTATATTTGGCATTGGCCAGCTGCTCGTCGGTTACTTTTTCGTTTACCATTTCCTTTAAAGTGTCTATCCAACTGTAGCCCACACCGTCGCTGAACTGTTCCTTTTGGCGCCAGGCCACGCTTGCGGGCAGCATATCTTCAAAGGCTTTTCTTAATACCCACTTTTCCATGCGTTCGCCGTTTATCATTTTGTCCTGCGGGTTTATGCGCATGGCCACGTCCATAAATTCTTTGTCGAGGAAAGGAACACGTCCCTCAATCCCCCAACTGGCAAGCGATTTGTTGGCACGAAGGCAATCGTACATATGCAATTTGTCCAGCTTGCGTACATTTTCCTTATGAAATTCTTCTGCGTTTGGCGCTTTATGAAAATAGAGATAGCCACCAAAAATTTCGTCGGCACCTTCGCCGCTCAGGACCATTTTTATGCCCATTGCTTTAATGGCGCGTGCCATTAAATACATAGGCGTGCTGGCGCGGATGGTTGTAATGTCGTAGGTTTCCAGATGATAGATCACGTCGCGGATGGCGTCAATTCCTTCCTGTATGGTGAATTTTATTTCGTGGTGGACCGTCTTTAAGTGTTCTGCCACCTTTTGTGCGGCGGCAAGATCTGGACTGCCTTCGAGGCCAATTGCAAAGCTGTGCAATTGTGGCCACCACGCGCCTTCGGTGTCTTCGCTCTCGATGCGTTTTTCGGCATATTTTTTTGCAATGGCGGAAGTGATACTGCTGTCCAACCCGCCGGAAAGTAAAACGCCGTAAGGCACATCGCTCATCAGTTGGCGGTGTACTGCTGCTTCCAAAGCTTTGCGGAGTTCGGCGATTTCAGTGGCGTTATTTTTTACGTTTTCATAATCCATCCAATCGCGGGTGAACCAGCGTTTCAGTTCCCCGTCACGGCTGTCCAGATAATGGCCGGGAGGGAAGAGATCAATTTTTGTACATACGCCTTCCAAAGCTTTCAATTCTGAAGCCACATAGAAAGTTCCGTTTTGGTCCCAACCCATATAAAGTGGAATGATTCCCATATGGTCGCGGGCTATAAAGTAATTATCGTTTTCAATGTCATATAGCGCAAAGCCGAAGATACCGTTCATTTCATCCAAAAATGAAGCGCCTTTTTCTTTATATAAAGGAAGGATTACCTCGCAGTCGCTTTTAGTTTGAAAGTCATAATCTTTAAATTGCTTACGAAGTTCAGTATGGTTATAGATTTCGCCATTGGCGGCAAGAACCAAATTGCCATCACTGCTGAAAAGCGGTTGCTTCCCAGAAGTGGGATCTACAATGGCGAGGCGCTCGTGCGCCATTATTACTTTGTCGTTACTAAAAATTCCACTCCAGTCCGGTCCCCGGTGACGGATACATTTTGCCATTGACAATACTTGAAGTCTTAAGGCCTCTGCGGGCTCTTTAAGTTTGAATGCACATACAATTCCACACATGATTTCTATAATTTAAGTTGATTAGTTACTTATTAAAAACATCCCTCCCCAGCCCTCCCTTCGAAGGGAGGGGGTTTTCTCGTTCGAAGCCCTGATTGAAGTTCGAACATTCCCCTTTCGAAGGGGGCAAGGGGGATGTCAAAAAAAAAGCCCGTCAGGTAAAAAACCTGACGGGCTGTGTATCGCGACAAGTTTTTGTTACGGGAGCTCGTTATTATTATTATTATTTAAGCTGAATTGTAACATAAACTCGTTTTTGTTTTATTTTAATTAATTGCTAATTTAAAGTAATTAATTCCGGACTTCCAAATATTTTTTGAAGAAAACCCAATTAATAGTTATAAGAAATAAATATTCGTTGAAATACACTCTTTAAACCAAACAGGTTTAAAAAACCTATAGTGTTTCTGTTTCCTTTTTGATTTCTATTTCATCAATAAGAGCATTTCTACGGGAAGGTTTTCTTTATGAATTTCATTGCCTATAGTGTTATAAAAAGCGTATTTCATCCGAAATTCGTCCAATAATTTAACCATGTAAATTTCCCGTTTAGGGTTGTAAAAGGTTATGAATTCGGCGGCATGAACGATATAATCTTTATAATCTCTAGTAACTTTCAGTCTTACCGAGGAGGGAAGAATTTCACTCGGTGTAAATTCTGAATTGAAGATTAGCTCTCCAGTGGGAAGGTATGAAGCAGAAAACCCCGGCCGACCGTCTTCTTCAAATTTAGCTATGTATCTAATATTTGAGGCATTTTGCATACCGTCTAATTCCTGCACTTGCCATTCTGAAATAAAATTGGTTGGAAACAATGCATCCTGACGTTCCAGAACTAATTTAGGCACCTCTGATTGAGGGATGAATCGAACATTGTCGTTTACGTCTTGGGAGTAAACAGTAGCTGTAAGGATTATAGATAGCAATATTGTAAAAGTATTTCTCATAGCGTTTTTTTATTTACGCTATAAGATACGGAGCTTAGCTGAAGAAAAACAGGACTTTAGCGTTATCTTAACTTAGGGAAAGTGGCTGGGTTGGCCTCGTTCATAATTTCATATACCTTTTCATAAACATCTTCCACGGAAGGTTTGCTGAAATAGTCACCATCTGTGCCATACGGCGGACGGTGATCTTTAGCAGAAAGGGTTTGTGGTTTGCTGTCCAGATGCTTGTATGCGCCCTGATTTTCCACAATATGGTTCAATATATAAGCCGAAGCTCCGCCGGGAACATCCTCATCAATAACCAATAAACGGTTTGTTTTTGCGACACTTTTTACCATGTCGTGATTAATATCCAATGGAAGCAATGACTGCACATCAATCACTTCGGCATCGATGCCTGCTTGTTGGAGTTCCTTTGCGGCTTCTTCCACAATTCGCAAAGTACTTCCGTAGGAGACCAGCGTTATGTCTTTTCCTTCTTTCACGGTTTCAACTACGCCGATTGGTGTTTTAAGCTCGCCGAGGTTGTTCGGCATTTTTTCCTTTAAACGGTAACCGTTCAAACATTCAATCACTAAAGCCGGTTCGTCGGTTTCTAGTAACGTATTGTAAAATCCTGCTGCTTTGGTCATATTTCGCGGTACAAGAATATACATTCCGCGAAGCAGATGAATCAAGCCACCCATTTGCGAACCACTGTGCCAAATTCCTTCCAGTCTGTGGCCACGCGTGCGGACAATCAAAGGGGCTTTTTGTGTGCCGTTGGTTCGGTAACGAAGAGTAACCAAATCATCACTCATAATTTGAAGGCAATACAAAACGTAATCAAGATATTGAATCTCTGCAATGGGGCGGAGGCCACGCATTGCCATCCCGATTCCCTGACCTAGAATGGTTGCTTCTCGAATTCCTGCATCGGCAACCCTGAGTTTGCCATACTTTTCCTGCATTCCTTCCAAACCTTGGTTTACGTCGCCAATCGCGCCACTGTCTTCCCCAAAAATCAAAACTTCGGGGTATTTGTTGAAGATTGCATCAAAATTATCACGAATAATAACACGGCCATCAACTTCTTCTGCATCGTTAGCGTAGGAGGGAAGTACTTCTTTTATGGTTTTTGCATTTTCTTTTGCTTCACTGTAAAGATGCGCGCTGTATTTGGGTTGGATTATTTCGAAATAATTTTCAATCCAATCTTGAAGTTGTTTCTTTTCAGAAGAATCTTCGCCCACCACATAGCGCAATGCTTTTCGGGCAGCGGCAAGAATATTTCTTCGCAAAGGTTCTTTTTCCGAAGCCAATTCGTTCTTTAATTTTTCAATGAAATTTTTGTTTGAACTGGTTTCTGCTAGGTTTCCAAGTAATAAAACTGCTTCATCTTGTTCATTTTTCTGAGGTGCCAGAAAAGCTTCCCAAGCTGCTTTTTTTCCGTCGCGGACTTTTTTCTTTATATCTTTTTCAATTTCCGCAAGCGTTTCTTCAGTAGCGATATCGCTGGAAATAATCCATTCACGCATTTTCACGTTGCAGTCATTTTTTGTTTCCCACTCCAAGCGTTCCTTGCTTTTGTAACGTTCATGTGAACCGCTGGTACTGTGGCCTTGTGGCTGTGTTAACTGTTGAACGTGAATCAAAACAGGAACGTGTTCTTCCCTAGCAATCTTTGAAGCACGGTTATAAACTTCAATAAGTTCTGGGTAATCCCAACCTTTTACGCGGATGATTTCATAACCATCTTCTTCCTCGTTACGTTGAAAGCCTTTTAAAATTTCAGAAATATTTTCTTTGGTTGTCTGGTATTTTGCGTGAACAGAAATTCCGTACTCATCGTCCCAAACGCTCATTACCATCGGTACTTGTAATACACCGGCAGCATTTATGGTTTCCCAAAAAAGGCCTTCGCTGGTACTGGCATTTCCTATCGTTCCCCAGGCAACTTCATTGCCGTTGATGGAGAAATTAGTTTTATTTTCAATCCCCTTAATGTTTCTGAAAATCTTGGAGGCTTGCGCTAACCCTAACAAACGTGGCATCTGCCCTGCAGTGGGTGAAATATCGGCACTGCTATTTTTTTGTTGTGTAAGGTTTTTCCAACTGCCGTCCTCATTTAAACTATGGGTTGCAAAGTGGCCTCCCATTTGCCTTCCAGCGCTCATTGGGTCTGCTTTAATATCGGTATGTGCGTAAAGACCCGCAAAAAACTGTTCAATGGTCAGTTTCCCGATAGCCATCATAAAGGTTTGGTCGCGGTAATACCCACTGCGCCAATCACCGTTTTTGAAAGCTTTTGCCCAAGCAAGTTGCGGCACTTCCTTTCCGTCGCCAAAAATTCCAAACTTTGCTTTTCCTGTAAGCACTTCGCGACGGCCCAAAAGACTACACTCACGGCTGGTAACAGCAATTTTATAATCGTTTAAAACTGTTTCTTTGAAATCGTCAAAGGAAATCTCGCCGTTGGTCTTAGGGTTTGTTTGCATTACAATGGATTTTTATATTTACAAAAATAGCGAAATCGAGTGTGTTTCGCAATGCTTAGTTATGCACAGGTAATTTTTGAAAAGGAATGGTTTTGGTGGCTTAATTCTTTTTGGAAGGAATAAGCTTAAGCATCAACAATCTAAGTAAAAGAATGAAAGGAAAACCGTGGAGCAAAACATCAAACCAATCTGCAGCCTTCATTCCCGTGGCGCCGCCGGCAATCCATTTTAGTTTTCCCCAAAGATGCGGTTCTGGAAAGAAAGGGGCTAAACCCAAAGTGAGGCATAAAAGAAGGATGATTCGCCAGTTGTTTAGTAATTGCATTTTGTTGATTTGTGAATAGGTGAATTCCTCCGACGCTAAAGCTTTGGAGGACGAAAGTGAATTTACAATTAATACCATCTCCTAGTGAAAAGCCCCAATAAAGTTTTCGGACTTATGGTTACAATAAACCGCACTTTTTCATCATAATGTGGCAAGTTTGGTTCAAAGCCTAAGCTCGAATAAACGGGGAAATAAAGCTCGAAATAATCAGCTACCAAACTTAGGCGGATTCCACTATCAAACACGGTGTTTGTGCCCCGAGCTTTGTTGTTAACAAGCCCAACATCGCCATAGGCGTAAATCCATTTCCATATATTGGTGCTGGCATTCACGGTGGCTATCCAGCTATTTGCGTAGGCTGGTTCCAATTGCGATTTAAAACCACCTTCGGCAATAATCAATTGCTGGCTGAAAAGTCCGGAATTTTCACTGCGGCCATAATAATTATAATCAAAAAGATAATCTGTAGGGCGGTCCAAGGCAAAGCTGAAAAAATCCTCATTCTCGCGTGTATCATTAAAAAGAAACGCACCTGCAAAAAAGCGAAGGTTAAGTTGGCGGTTGCTCAAAAAAAGTTTTCGATATTCAAGGTTCACGGAAATTTTGCTGAATTTTGAAGAAATTTCATAATCCGCAACCCCTCTAAAATAATTGATAAGATTTGGGTTTGAATACACATACTGTATGTTGAAAACACTGTAATTGGGTTCCTGCAAAGGATTGTTGGGATCTTCGTCCTGATAAACATTAACGCTCCGCAGATTTATGAACTGTTTTTCATTATCCCGCAAATCCGGATTTCTGAAAGCAAAAGTGATGTAGGGTGTAAATTTTTTGTAGAAAAGACCGCGGTCGTAGGAATAATAATTTCCCGAAAAACCATAGCGCATTGCGTACAGATTTCCTTCGTTCATAGTTTGTGTATAGCTTACGGAAGCCCTACCAACCAGCGTTTTGGAACGAAACCCGAACTGTGGCTCCAAACTGTAATGCACTGCTTTTGGAAGAACCGTTTTGTTGTAAAGTCTAAGTCCTGCCGAAACCCCATCATAAAGATTATACTCAAAAATTGGCATAAAGAAAAACTGTGTATAATTGGGATCTTCCACATCCTGAAAAAGACGGAACTGTATGGGCTTATTTAATAAACCATTTACTGATTTAAAATTGTTTCTGCGGTTGTATTCGGGAATTTTTCCTTCGTAATTAAGTGCCAACTTGCGAATATTTTCCGCAGGAATTGTTATTGAAGTAATGCTATCAAAGGGTTTTGTATATGTTTTAAATACAACCTCATCTTTATTTAAACCATAAAGAGAAATTGGTAGTTCCGACTTTCGATTGTTTTTGATGAAAACTTCCAAAGAATCTCCCTTCTTTTTAACCTTCTTTATTTTGAAATCGATAGTTGTCCGGGTATCTGCAAAATCTTCAAAAAACCAATTTATCGGAAGCTCTGTTTTTTCCGAAAGAAATGCTTCAAAGTCTGAAGATTTAATCGGTTTCAATTTATATTCAGAATAGAAATCTTTAATGCTTTCATCCAAAATGTCAACGCCCAAATAGTCATCCAAATAGCGTAAGCCACTCGCTCCGTAATATCCAGTGGAAATATTCATATTGAATTTCAACAAAGAATCCTTTGGGGTGGTCAGCGCCTGATGAATATTGTTGCGGGCCATATTTAAATAAAGTATTGGGTATTGGTCATTGAATTCAAGATCGGAAGCGTGCGCCCACCGAATTATCCACCAATTGCTCAAATTGCCAATTATCTTCATTTTTGGATAATAGGTGTCCACATATTCCATCATCAAATAAATCTGCAAAGCATCCTGTAACCAATAGTCTTCGCGGGAATTCAAAACCATTGTGTTGTCAATATAAAGACGGGTTATGGTTTTTAGTTGCTCCATATCATATTCAAAACCATCGGGAAAAGGGCTGATAAAACTGGGTAATTGGTTAAGACCGTAAACGGGATTGGTGCGGTAATCGGTTTCGCTGATAACCATTTTTTTAAACGGATAGGGCCCAAGTTTTGAGTCCAAAAAATGGACAACTCTATCAATCATCAAAGCCTGAACGGGTGGATTGACTTTACTGTTTTGCAGGTTGGTTACAATCTGCAATTTATCGGTTTCAATGGTTTCGAAGGTTTGATTTTTCTCAAGATAGAGTACGGCGTTTGATCTGTCTTTCCCAATGAGCTCGATATTTTTTATGTTTTCTGAAATGTTTTCTGAAACCACATCAAAGTCTGAAGTCAAGGAATATTTCTTCGGAACATGAAGTTTTATGAAAAATTCTGAAGGTGTTAAGTATAAATCGTCTGTATTTTTGTTACTGTAAATCTGCCATTCCCCATCATAAACCGCTGGCGAAATATACCAATAGCGAAGTTTGTAATCGTTTTGTTTATCAACTCCGTATCGCGTAAATCTGTCGTCGGAAATTTTTACGGTATATTCCAAATTGAAGGTGTAACTATCTCCAGGCTGTAGGGGCGCATTGGGGATAATTTTTAAAATATCCACAGCTTCGCCACGCTGCCATTGCAGAGGAACGGTGGAATTGGTATAAATTTTTTCAATACTTGTTTTGCCACGTTCCTCGTCTTTTTCAAAGTGAAATGCGCTATCATAATTTTCGGCAAAACGTTTGCCGAGCGGGGTGGTTTTGGACGAAAAGCTGTTGGCCCAGTCAAAAAGATATATTTCCTTTAAAGTATCTGCGGAAGTATTTTTATAGGTAATCTGCTGTTTTATCGCGATAGTTTTTTGAGAAGGGTTTAGCGTGGCATCAATTGTTATGGTATGCTGCGCCGATACCTGAATAGTTAGGCAGAATAAGATACTATATAAAATGTGTTGGAGTATCAAGAAATTTTTATGGAATTTAAAAGTTCGGACTTAAATTGTATTCGTTATAGAATTCATTCAAAATAGTAAGAACCTCATCTTCATTGTCCACCAAATGCACAAGATCCAAATCTTCAGCATTTACGTTATTGTTGGCGTTCAAAAGTGTTGTTTTTATCCATTCAAAAAGACCGCCCCAAAATTCGGTACCTACTAATATTATTGGGAATTTATCAATTTTGTGGGTTTGGATTAGCGTCAATGCTTCAAAAAATTCATCAAGCGTTCCAAAGCCTCCCGGCATAACCACAAACCCTTGCGAATATTTCACGAACATTACTTTCCGAACAAAGAAGTAATCAAAATCAATGCTTTTGTCGCTGTCAATATAGGGATTATCGTGTTGTTCAAAAGGAAGTGCTATATTCAAGCCCACGGAAGTGCCTCCGGCCAAATGTGCGCCTTTGTTTCCAGCTTCCATAATTCCGGGACCACCGCCAGTGATTACTCCGTAACCGTTTTCGGTGATTTTTTTTGCAATGCTTTCTGCAAGTTTGTAATATTTATGGTCGGGTTTTGTGCGGGCAGATCCAAATATGGACACACAAGGACCAATACGACTCATCTTTTCATAACCATTTACAAACTCTCCCATAATCTTAAATATGGCCCAAGAATCGTTGGTTTTCACTTCATTCCAGTTTTTTGGTACTTGTTCGTTTCTCATTAATTTCAGTATTCAGTATTCAGTATTCAGTATTCAGTATTCAGTTTTTATTTTTTTTCTTATCCTTTATCTCGTATCTCTCATCGCTCATCGCTCATCGCTCATCGCTCATCTCTCATCTCTCATCGCTCATCGCTCGTCGCTCGGTTCTCACGAATGTAATTCTTTTTTAAGGAACCGGGCTGTATAGCTTTTTTTGTCTTCAGCAACTTCTTCGGGTGTGCCCAAAGCCATAATTTTTCCGCCCTCTTTTCCACCTTCTGGACCGATGTCTATTATATAATCAACGGTTTTGATGACGTCCAGATTGTGTTCAATTATTAATACGGTGTTGCCTTTGTCGGCCAGTTTGTTTAGCACAATCATCAATACGCGGATATCCTCAAAATGAAGCCCCGTTGTTGGTTCGTCTAAAATATAGAAAGTATTTCCGGTATCGCGTTTGGAAAGTTCCGTAGACAATTTTATTCGCTGGGCTTCCCCACCCGAAAGCGTTGTGGATTGCTGCCCAAGGGTAATATAACCCAAACCAACATCTTGTATTGTTTTTACTTTTCGATATATTTTGGGAATGTTCTCAAAAAAGTCACACGCTTCGTTGATAGTCATTTCCAAAACATCATAAATGGATTTTCCTTTATAACGAATTTCCAAAGTTTCACGGTTGAAGCGTTTGCCTTGGCAGGTTTCGCATTCCACATATACATCTGGAAGGAAATTCATTTCAATTACTCGTAATCCCGCTCCTTTGCAGGTCTCACATCTTCCACCAGCAACGTTAAAACTGAAACGTCCGGGTTTGTAACCGCGGATCATTGCTTCGGAAGTTTTGGCGAAAAGATTCCGTATTTCTGAAAAAACGCCTGTGTAAGTCGCTGGATTGCTCCGAGGCGTTCTGCCTATTGGCGATTGGTTGATGTCTATTACTTTGTCAATGTTTTCAAGCCCTTCAATTTTTTTGTACGGCATCGGTTTTTTGACGCCGTTGAAAAAATGCGCGTTCAGAATAGGGTAGAGGGTTTCATTGATAAATGTAGATTTTCCGCTGCCCGAAACTCCTGTAACTCCTATCATTTTTCCCAAAGGGAAAGTGACCGATATATTTTTTAAGTTATTTCCCGAAGCGCCTTTCAGCGTTAAGGTTTTACCGTTTCCTTTGCGACGTTTTTTTGGAATTTCGATTTCTTTTTTCCCGTTTAGATAATCCGCAGTAAGGGTATCGTGCTTTTTTATTTCCTCGGGAGTTCCTTCGGAAACGATTTCGCCACCGTGCCTTCCTGCTGCAGGCCCGATATCTATCACATGGTCTGCACTTTCAATCATTTCTTTGTCGTGTTCCACCACAATTATCGAATTGCCGAGTTCCCTTAATTGTTTTAGTGAATAAATCAAGCGTTCGTTGTCGCGCTGATGCAATCCAATACTGGGCTCGTCCAAAATATAAAGTACGCCTACAAGCTGCGAACCAATCTGCGTAGCCAAACGGATTCGCTGTGCTTCACCGCCCGAAAGCGATTTTGAGCTTCTGTCCATAGCCAAATAAGTTAGCCCAACGTCCACCAAAAACTGAAGGCGAGAACGCACTTCCTTTATAATTTCTGAAGCGATTTTAAGTTGTGTTTCGGAAAGGTTTTTTTCGAGGTTTTTGAACCATTCCGCAAGTTCAACCACGTCCATATGGGCGAGTTCAGCTATGTTTTTTCCGTTCACTTTAAAGTAAAGTGATTCTTTGCGAAGCCTTGTTCCGTTGCATTCCGAGCATGGAATTTTATCCATATATTCCTTTGCCCATCGTTTCAAGGAAGTAGATTCGTTGGCATCAAAAGTGTTTTGGATGAAGGTAGCAACGCCTTCGAAGTCTATTTTATAACTTCGGGTGATGCCCAACGCTTTAGATTCAATATCAAACTTTTCGTTTCCACCGAAAAAGATAACATCTTTGGCGTCCTGCGGAATGCTTTCAAAAGAATCGCTCAATTTAAAATTGAAACGTTCGGCGATCAATTCAAGCTGCTTAAAAATCCAATTGCCTTTTTGCGGACCGTGGGGAGCCAAAGCTCCTTGTTTGATGGAAAGCTTTGGATTTGGCACGAGTTTTTTTAGATTAACTTCATAAAGTTTTCCGAGGCCTTTGCAATTCGGGCACATTCCTTTTGGCGAGTTGAACGAAAAATTGTTCGGCTCCGGATTTGGATAGGAAATCCCCGAAGAAGGACACATCAAGGAACGGCTGAAATAGCGGGCTGTATCAGTATCGTTATCCAAAACCATCAAAACATCTTCGCCGTGGTACATTGCGGTGTTTATGGTTTCGGAAAGACGTTTATCGTTATCACTCCCTTCAGAAATTTTCAACCGGTCTATTACTATTTCAATATCGTGTGTTTTATAGCGATCCACTTTCATTCCTTTCACTATGTCGCGTACTTCGCCATCAACACGTACTTTTAAAAAACCTTGCTTTGCAATTTGCTCAAAAAGCTCGCGGTAATGCCCCTTTCGGGAACGGATTACCGGAGCGAGAACGCTCACTTTTTTGTCGGCGAAATCTTCCAGAATAAGTTGCTTTATTTGCTCATCGCTATAACTGACCATTTTTTCGCCTGTGTTGTAGCTGTAAGCATCACTTGCACGGGCGTAAAAAAGACGCAGAAAATCGTAAATTTCGGTAATGGTGCCAACGGTGGAACGCGGACTTTTACTTGTAGTTTTTTGTTCAATTGCGATTACTGGGGAAAGGCCTTCAATTTTATCAACATCGGGACGTTCCAAACTTCCCAAAAACTGGCGGGCGTAGGCTGAAAAGGTTTCAATATAACGGCGCTGTCCTTCGGCATAAATGGTATCAAACGCCAAAGAGGATTTTCCGCTACCGGAAAGCCCTGTAATTACTACTAATTTTTCTCTCGGAATTCGAACGTCAATGTTCTTTAAGTTGTGAACGCGGGCGCCCAAAACTTCAATAAAATCCTCATTTTTTGACATAGTTTGCAAAGGTACTCAATTGAACCGAAAATAAAGAACGCATGCCATCTTGCGGGTGTTAATTTTTGCTGAAAAAACGTTCTTTTAAAAAATTACTGATTTACTTCTTTGGAAAGATAAACATGAAAAGTTATGGCAATATAAAATATAGTACTGATAACTATGGAATACCCAACAATTATTGCCCACGATGAAAAACCTAGCATCAAATAAATAAGGGGAAGCAAGACGCCGAAAACCATTAACAGTAAGAAAATTATATAGAGATAGCGCACCAACCGCGGTGCTTTCCTGTCCATATGGCTTTGAAATTGGTAAAGTTTTGGAATAACATCTTTCGTCATATATTCCCAAAGTTTTGAGAAAAAAACTTCATTAAAAGAAGAATCTTCAAAGACTTCATTATCTATTGTGTTTGCCAGCGTAAGGATTTTTTCTTGGTGCCTTTCAAAAATCGCTTCCAAGTTTATTGAGTCTTTGTAAGCACCATATTTGTAGCCGAAAACATACCATAGTCCCGAACCACATTTGTGCTCCGCCCATTTTTCTATAATACTGTTGCTGTATGAAATAGGATAATTTATAGTTTCGGGAATGTGTTTTTCCCTTGGGTTGGTCATCAATAAGGATTTTAATTCCAAATAAATGTTTTCGGTTTCGCCATAATGATGTGTTTCTTGAAGAAACTCGATGGCAACTCTGGACTTTCCTTTATAAAATTCTTTGACTTCAAAATAGGAAAGCTCCTTAAATTCTTTTTCAATATAATCCTTTAAGCCGGGAAGCCACATATTTGAGTTGAACATAATTTCAGCAATATTTCTGAAATTGTGCATCTTTTGTGTGGTCTTGCTTATTTTGGTAATTATTTTGGCCTTGTTTGATTTTAAAGTCATGGCTGAAGCTGCCAAAAAAACCATTAAGATTGCCGATAAGAAACCGCTTACCGCAATGAAAATAGTAGTTAAACTTTTTAAAATAGTTTCA
>JBBQUI010000049.1:0-17792 GCA_038212575.1 Flavobacteriales bacterium | reverse complement strand
AGGTAGTGGAGGTGGATTTCAGCTTCCAGATATTATACAAAAACAAGAAAGTCTTGGTGAAAAAATGAAAGAAGGGATGAAGAAGGGAAAAAAAGGATCAAAAGGAGAAGGTGAAGGCAAAGGAGAAGGCGAAGGTGAAGGAAGTGGAAATGGAAAAGGACAAAATGGTGAAAACGGAAGAGATGGACAAAAAGGAAATGAGAAAGGTGGCGATAAAGGAGGCGATAGCGATAGCGAGGACATTAACGGTGAGATTTTTGAAATTTACAAACAACAACAAGAATTGCGCAATCAACTTCAGGATAGATTGAGCAAAGAAGGCTTAAAAGGGAATGGGGGTAATTTATTGAAGAAGATGGAAGGTATTGAACAACAGTTACTAGATAAAGGATTTAATCAAAATACACTTCAGCAGATGCTAAATCTTAAATATGAATTATTGAAACTAGATAAAGCTGATTTGGAACAAGGGCAGGAGAGCAGAAGGGAATCACAAACGAACAAAAGGGATTTTCAAAACAATACACGATTGTCGCCTGAAGAGATTAAAAAATACTTCAACACAACTGAAATTTTGAACCGCGAGGCGTTACCTTTGCGCCAGGAATACAAAAACAAAGTACAGGAATATTTTAAGGAAAGCAATGATTGAGTTTAATTTTGAAACTGATTTTGAATTAGATAATAAGTCAAACATCCAAAAATGGATTTCTGAAACTATAATTTCTGAAGGATTTGAATTGGGAGAAGTCATTTATATTTTTTGTGATGATGAATTTCTTCATAGGCTGAATGTGGAGTTTTTGAATCATGATTCATTGACTGATATTATTAGTTTTGATTATGGTGTTGGCAAACAAATTAATGGTGAAATTTATATTTCAGTAGAGCGCGTAGCAGACAATGCCAAAGATTTCAAAGCCAATTTTGAAGATGAATTGCACCGCGTTATGATCCACGGAATTCTTCACTTTTGTGGTTATAAAGATAAGAGCGACTCAGAGGAACATTCAATGCGAAAGAAGGAAGACGAATCTCTCGAAAAGCTTTCTAGACTTTAATATGTCATTTGTACATCTTAATTACTTTAAAATTAGTTATTTATTGTAGTTTTGCAACCCTCTAAAAATTTAAAAACACCAAATGTTCCACGTGGAACAATTAATATAATTTATGTTTCCAAAAGAGTATGATGTAATTGTAGTTGGCGCGGGTCACGCAGGTTCTGAAGCGGCGGCTGCGGCTGCTAATATGGGATCAAAGACATTGCTTGTTACAATGAATTTGCAGACAATTGCACAAATGAGCTGCAACCCTGCAATGGGAGGAATCGCTAAAGGACAAATTGTGCGCGAGATTGATGCATTGGGGGGATACAGCGGTATTGTTTCCGACAAGACGGCAATTCAATTTAAAATGCTTAACAAATCAAAAGGACCTGCAATGTGGAGTCCTCGAGTCCAGAGTGACCGAATGCGTTTTGCTGAAACTTGGAGATTAATGCTTGAACAAACACAAAATCTTGATTTTTATCAAGAAATGATTTCTGGAATTATAGTTGAAAATGGAATGATAAAAGGTGTTAGAACTTCTCTTGGGTTAGAAATAAAAGGGAAGAGCGTTGTTCTTACAAATGGAACTTTCTTAAATGGTTTAATACATATTGGTGAAAAGCAATTTGGCGGTGGTCGTGCGGGAGAAAAAGCTTCAACGGGGATAACTCAGGATTTAGTTGAATTAGGTTTCGAATCAGGAAGAATGAAAACCGGAACTCCTCCAAGAGTCGATGGCCGTTCTTTGGATTTTTCAAAAATGATTGAACAACCCGGTGATGAAATTCCGGAGAAATTTTCATATTCCGACGAAACAACTCCTCTGAAGAATCAGCGATCTTGCCATATGAGTTACACAAGCTTAGAGGTCCATAATATTTTACGAGAAGGTTTTGATAGATCTCCTATGTTCAACGGTTCAATCCAAAGTCTTGGGCCTAGATATTGCCCATCAATTGAAGACAAAATCAATCGTTTTGCTGACAAAGACAGACACCAACTTTTTGTTGAACCTGAAGGCTGGGATACAGTTGAATATTATATCAATGGATTTTCTACTTCATTACCGGAAGATATTCAGTTTAAAGCCTTGCGCCAAGTTGCAGGTTTTGAAAATGTGAAGTTTTTCCGTCCGGGTTATGCTATTGAATATGATTATTTTCCACCAACACAATTGAAACATAGTCTTGAAACAAAATTGGTTTCGGGTTTATATTTTGCTGGACAAATCAATGGTACAACGGGTTATGAAGAAGCTGCTTCTCAAGGATTAATGGCGGGCATAAATGCACATTTAAAAGTTCACGAAAAAGAATCTTTCATTCTTCAAAGAAATGAGGCTTATATTGGGGTTTTGATAGACGACCTTATCACAAAAGGAACCGAGGAGCCATACCGAATGTTTACTTCACGCGCAGAATACAGAACTTTGTTGCGCCAGGACAATGCTGATTTTAGGCTAACGCCAAAAGCATTTGATATTGGTTTGGCAAGTGAAAAACGTTTGAGAAAGATGGAAAGAAAGAAAGAAAAAGCGGAAGCTTTTGTTCAGTTTTTTAAAGAAACAAGTGCGATTCCCGAAGAAATCAATCCTATTTTTGAAGCTAGAGAATCTGCTTTGGTTGAACAAAGCGATAAGATGTTTAAGTTTTTTTCCCGTCCGGAAGTAACGATGGAAGACATGAAAGGAATATCTTCAGTGAAAAATCATATTGAGGAAAACAATTTGGATACTGAAATGATTCAGCAGGCAGAAATACAGGTTAAATATTCCGGATATATTGAAAAGGAAAAAAACAATGCTGATAAATTGAACAGGCTTGAAGGTTTAAAAATCCCAGCTTCTTTTGACTATTCAAAGTTAAAGTCACTTTCCTATGAAGCTCGCGAAAAACTAACAAAAATTAAACCCGCAACAGTTTCACAAGCGTCACGAATAAGTGGAGTTTCTCCAAATGATGTTTCAGTTCTATTAGTGTATATGGGACGTTAGCATCATTGTTTCACGTGGAACACTTCGACTGCGCTCAGTAAGCATCAATTAAAATATCTCTAATAAACAAAAGCTTCATTCTTGCAAAATCACGAGAAAAAATATTTATCAGTTAAGGATTATTTGGCTTCCGGAGAATCTTTTGATTTGATTTATGATTCAGATTTAGACTTTCTGAAAACTTTTCCACAACCAATTACTGAGGATTTTTCAAAATATTACGATAGTAAAGACTACATTTCGCATACCGATGAAAAGCGTGGTTTGTTTTCGAGCATTTATCAATTTGTGAAAAAATGGTCACTTCAAAAAAAATCTAAATTAATTATTAGTCAAAATAATGGAATTGGTTCTTTGCTCGATGTTGGTGCGGGAACAGGAGATTTTTTAAAAGTTGCAAAAAAAAACGGCTGGCAAGTTCAGGGAATTGAACCAAATGAAAAAGCTGTGAAATTAGCTTTTGAAAAAGGGATTGAGCTTAAATCTTCTTTAAATGATTTTGAAGGAAAGCAGTTTGACGTTATTACTCTTTGGCATGTTTTAGAACATATTCCAAACTTGGAAGAAACAATTATAAAATTATCAAACCTGGTAAAACCAAACGGAACATTAATTATTGCTGTTCCAAATTTTAAAAGTTTTGACGCGAAACATTACGGAAAATTTTGGGCAGCTTTTGATGTGCCTCGACATCTTTGGCACTTTTCTAAAGTAGCTATTCAAAAGCTTTTTTCCGAAAATTTTGAACTTGAAAAAATCGAACCGATGATTTTTGATTCTTTTTACGTGAGCCTGCTTTCTGAAAAATATAAAAATGGGAATAAATTTTCTTTGAAAGCAATTTGGATAGGTCTAAAATCTAATTTGAAAGCAAAACAAACAAAAGAATACTCTTCACACATTTATTGCTTTAAAAAAGTGAAATAAAGCGATTTTAGATCATTTGGTGTGTTTTCTCTTCAAATGAACCTAATGCCTTGTTTATTTTATAATTGTTTTGGAAAACAGCGGAAACAAAGCTATTTAAAATAGATTCTATCTATCTTAAATTTAATTCTATAAAAACTGATTATGCCATTTCGGGTTTATGAATTAGCCGTGTTAACTTTATAGAAAGATCCGTAAAAATTATTTTTGCATTTCCATTCCGTTCAATATGGTAAGCGGCGTCTTCCAATGCCGAATTAATTTCGAAAATATTATTTTGATGAACGAAGGGCGCAAATTTCAGCAATGAGAAAGTTTTATCCTTTGCTTCAAAAAACAAAAGTGTATCTGCGCCGTAATTTTTCAAAAGAGCTTGTCTAAAAACTTCGATACAATAAAAAAGAAATTTCTTTTGCATTTCGCGCCCCTGTCCGGCAAGTTCGTCACTCCAATCTAATAAATTGTTGATTGCAGCTTTATTTCCCTTTGCTCTAAAAGCCGTCCGCACCCAACTAATAAACCATTTCTCAAAAACTTCATCTTCTCCTGTTTCTTCCAGTAATTGCAGGGCTTTGTTGTAATCACCTCGTGATCTTCGGGCAGTTTGAAATGCCACTGCTTCTTTTATTTGGTGATTTTTAATCAAACTTTCAGCAATATCGGCTTCGGAAAGTAGCGGAATAGCCAACTTTTGGCAACGTGAGCGGATAGTCGTTATTATTTGCTGCTCTTTTTCAGTTAATAAAAGGAGTACGGTTTTGTCTGTAGGTTCTTCAATTAATTTGAGGATTTTGTTGGCACATTCGCCGTTCATATTGTCGGCCATCCAAATAATCATTACTTTATAACCGCCTTCAAATGCTTTAAGGGAAAGCTTTTTCGATATATTTTCAGCTTCAAATTTGCTGATGTTTCCCTGCTTTTTTTCGATTCCAAGACTTTGGAGCCATTCAAAAAGCGAAGCGTAGGGATTATTCAAAACAAAACTGCGCCACCCTTCGGCATAATTATCCGAAACCGCATTTTTTTTTACGTCATCGCTAGTATTTACTGGATAAACAAAATGCAAATCAGGATGAATTAATTTTGAGACTTTGTTTTTGCAAGAAAGATATTCGGAACTTCCTTTTTCATATTGACTGCACAACAATTCTGAAGCATAAGCTATGGCCAGCGGCAACAACCCACTTCCGTTAACCCCAGAAAATAGCTGCGCGTGTGGAATACGACCGTTTTCAATGGTTTTTAAAAGATGTGATTTTATGTGTTGGTGCCCGATTATTTCTGAAAAATCCATTCGCAAATCTAATCAATTTTACGGGTTATTTTTTGTTGAAAATTTTGAAAATGTCTTTTATAAAACTTGAACATCCTGTTGGTTTTGCACATAAAATCATCTCTTTATTAAAGCCCAAAAAACTATATTTGCAGGATAATATTTTTGATATGAAAACGGTAAACGATATAGATTTTAAAGGCAAAAAGGCATTAATCCGCGTGGATTTTAATGTTCCTCTGGATTCTGATTTCAACGTAACGGACGATACGCGAATAAGAGCAGCCAAACCCACCATTTTAAAAATTTTGGAAGACGGTGGTAGCTGTGTTTTGATGTCGCACCTTGGAAGACCTAAAAACAAAGAAGCTGAATTTTCTTTGCAACATCTCGTGAAGCCCATGTCTAATATTCTTGGTTTGCAGGTGAAATTTGTAGATGACTGCATCGGCCCAAAGGTGGCTGAGGCTGTTTCAAATTTAAAATTTGGAGAAATTCTTTTGCTTGAAAACCTTCGCTATTATGAAGAAGAAACAAAGGGGGATCGTGATTTTGCTGAAAAATTATCAAAATTTGGAGATGTTTATGTGAATGACGCTTTTGGAACAGCACACCGTGCACACGCTTCCACGGCAATTATTGCTGAATTTTTCCCAGAAAATAAATGCTTCGGCCTGTTGCTAGCTTCTGAAATTGAAAATGTAAAAAAAGTATTAGAAACTAGCAAAAAGCCTGTTACCGCAATCATTGGCGGTGCAAAGGTTTCTTCAAAAATCACCATTATTGAAAACATTCTCGACAAGATCGATCATTTAATTATTGGCGGAGGAATGGCATTTACTTTTATAAAAGCACAAGGCGGAAAAATAGGAAATTCTCTAGTTGAAGAAGATAAGCAAGAACTGGCGTTAGAAATTTTGGAAGAAGCAAAAAAGAAAAATGTTACCGTACATTTACCAATTGATGCGGTGATTGCCGATAGTTTTTCGGAAACTGCCAATACCAAAATCTCTGCAGTAAACAATATACCCGACGGTTGGATGGGGTTGGATGCAGGGCCAAAGACCAATGAGCTTTTCGCAAAAGTAATCGCAGTTTCCAAAACCATTTTGTGGAACGGCCCAATTGGCGTTTTTGAAATGGATAAGTTTGCCGAGGGAACTAAAATTTTGGGTCAAAATATTACTGAAGCCACGCAGAATGGAGCATTTTCATTGGTGGGCGGTGGCGATTCCGTAGCGGCGGTACACAAATTTAATCTTACTGACAAAGTAAGTTATGTATCTACTGGAGGTGGCGCAATGCTGGAAATGCTGGAGGGAAAGACCTTGCCTGGCATTAAAGCGTTGCTGGAATAATGTTAAATATCAGAATTATAAGGATTTGGAGATAAAAATTTACGTAATTTGGAAGAATTGTTTTTTTTGATAAAATTTTTTATTTATAAATGCGTTACAGTTTTTAGGAAATTTAACTGAGCCTATTTTAAATATGTATTAATCAGGCGAATTTGCCATAATCCCCAAATGCAATAAACAAGCTGATGAAACTAAACAAAATCCTCCCCCTAATGCTGTTGCTGGTCTGCAGTATAGGTTTTGCCCAACAGGGTAAAAAAAACGACAAAAAACTGAACACCAAAAAGGTTCAAGTTGTTGAAACCATTAAAGTTTCTAAAATTGCGGATGAACTTCCCTCTACTGTTGTTGCTACTTCCCTTAAGGATACCACCATATTTGATTTAAAAGATATGGCTCTTGCCAGAAAAAAGGATAGCCTTTGGTTAAAGGAATTATACAAATCTGATCTTTTTGAAGATATATATAACAGTGTAGTAAATCAAGAATACGAAGCAGTTGATTATGACGAACTTCCAACAGAAGTTTTAAAACAGCGCCTTAAAGAACTTGATGCGCGCACCCCTTTTAAGGTTGAATACAATGCTTCTTTGGAAAGCGTTATTAAGCAATATTTAAAGAACCGTCGCGGAAGTTTGGAGCGTCTGATGGGGCTTAGTGAATATTATTTTCCGTTGTTTGAACAAGAACTGGATAAACACAACCTGCCTTTAGAGTTAAAATATTTAGCAGTAATTGAATCAGCTTTAAACCCCCGTGCGCAGTCAAGAGTTGGTGCCACAGGGCTTTGGCAGTTTATGTTTCCTACCGGTAAAATGTTTGGATTGGATGTTAGCTCTTATGTTGATGATCGTTCAGATCCAATTCTGGCAACAGAAGCCGCCTGTAAGTATCTAACAAGCTTGAACAACAGTTTCAATGATTGGGATTTGGCACTTGCTGCCTATAATTCTGGCCCTGGAAACGTTTCAAAAGCAATTCGTCGTTCTGGTGGAAAGACCAATTATTGGAGCCTTCGTGATTATCTTCCACGTGAAACGGCAGGCTATGTACCAGCATTTTTGGCGACTATGTATATTTTCGAATACGCAAAAGAGCACGGTTTTAAAAAGCAAGCCGCAAGAATTCCTTTTGTAGCTACAGACACTATCCGCGTTAAACAGCAAATTACCTTAGATCAAGTTGCTAAACTCACAAATCTTGATAGAGAAGAGCTTGAGTTCCTTAACCCATCTTACAAACTGGGCATCATTCCTGTAATAAAGAATGAAAATTACGTGCTTCGACTTCCACTTACTGCCATTGGTGCTTTTGTAAACAACGAAGAGGCTATATATACATTCGCAAAAGAAGAGCAGGAAGAAACAGAAAAACCGTTACCAGAATTATTTGATCAACCTGACAAAATACGCTATCGCGTAAAAAGAGGCGATTATTTAGGGAGAATTGCAGATAGATACGGTGTTGGAGTTAGCCAAATAAGAAGCTGGAATGGTATGCGAAGCAATACTGTTAAGGTAGGCCAAAATTTGATTATTTATCCAAAAAAGAGTAGCCAAGAAATAGCTAGTAACAAGCCCGTAGCGCAAACCAATACGTCAAATTCTTCAGAAAAAACGTATACAGTGCGCAATGGAGATTCATTGTGGAGCATTTCTCAAAAATTTCCTGGAGTTTCAGTACAGAATATCCAAAAATGGAACGATATTAGTGGTGACAACTTGAAACCTGGAACTAAACTGAAAATTTATAAAGGATAGTTCCCAAACACATCCTTTAAATGAGATCTTTTTACATTGTATTGTTTTCTTTTTTTATAGCATTAACTTCTTGCAATGAAGGCGGAAAAAGGGACAAGTCACTTGTCCCCAATTCTGTAGGAAACATTAACGTCCTTCAAATTATTACTCCCAACGATTTGTGGAACGGGATTGTGGGCGAAGCAATACGAAACAATTTTGCCGCACCCACAGATGGTCTTCCTCAAGACGAGCCTTTGTATTCAATGAACCAAATGCCGCCAGAAGCGTTTACGGGTTTTGCGCGTAGCAATCGGCTTTTTCTCTACGTTGTTCTTAGCGATGAAGATAAAGCAACCATCGCCACTAACGAATATGCCAAACCACAGTCCGGGGCTGTTATAAAAGCAACTTCCGAAGAAAAACTGGTGGAGCTTATCAATAAAAATTCAGCCAAAATCATTGAAGCTTTTCACGCTTCCGAAATAAAGGAAAGGCAACGGAGAACCTCTATTTCATTGATGAAAACAGATTCCCTAAAAAAAGTAATGGGGGTGAGTTTACAAATTCCGAGCGCATACCGAATTGCTAAAGCTACCGATAGCTTTTTCTGGCTGCGTAAGGATTTAAAGGATGGCACAACCAACATTCTAGTTTATGAAGTGCCATTATCAATGATTACCAACGATAGTACGGCTGTAGGCGACATAATAAAAATTCGGGATTCCATTGGAAGCATACTCCTGCCTGTTGAGGACGACGGCCAGTTTATTACTGAAGACGCTTACGCCCCGTATCTTTTCAAAACGAAAATTGATGGTAAGTTTGCTTATGAAACCAAAGGTACGTGGGAAGTAAAAGACGACTGGATGGGCGGTCCCTTTGTAAATTATGCCGTACGCGACGAGAAAAATAACCGCTATTTGATATTGGAAGGTTTTACTTATGCGCCTTCCGTGGCTAAGAGGGATCTTCAGTTTGAACTGGAATCAATATTGAATTCTGCTAAAATTGATTAGAACAATAGACCGAAAATAAAAAAAGCCTATTTCATACAACTTTGAAATAGGCTTTTTTCAATAAAAACTAATCCTAATCGAATAAATTAGAACTTGGGATTTTCGTCCACTTTATTAGAAGTATTTGTGTTTGTATTATTATTGGGTTTTTCTTCCTCTTTGGAAGCATCCTTAAATTCTTTAAGACCACTACCTAATCCGCGCATTAGTTCAGGGATTTTCTTTCCGCCGAACAGTAACAATACAATTACCACAATCAATATAATCTGCCAAGGGCCAATAACGCCCAAAGGAATAAATAATGCACTCATAATTTTGAATTTTAATTAAACAAAGGTAAACAAGAAATGTTTAGATACAACGTTTTGAACATAACTTTAGCGTTTGTGGCTATAGTTTATTTTATATTTGTAAAAAAAGCTATTGGATAGTATGACAAAAAAAGAAAAAGGGACCAAGCGCTTCAAAAAGAAGCTGTTGCACAAATACCGATTGGTAATACTTAATGAAGAGACCTTTGAAGAACGGTTTTCATTTAAGTTAAACAGGTTAAATGTATTTGTCTTCAGCATGCTTTTTGCCTTGTTTCTTATTCTGACAACTACCTACATTATTGCCTTTACACCGCTTCGGGAATATATTCCCGGATATTCATCCACCACTTTAAAAAAGAAAGCTACGCGCTTGGCCTACGAAACAGACTCGCTTCAGAAAATTCTTGCCGTAAATGAGCAATATCTCACCTCAATCAAAAAAGTGCTAACAGGCGATGTTAAAACCGTAAATTTCAACAAAGATTCTATTATTGAGGTTGCCAAAACAGATCCTTCCGTTTTGATACGAACTTCCAGAAAAGATTCCCTTCTTCGCGAAGCGGTTGCAAAGGAGGATAAATACAATCCCCTTATTGCACCCCAAGTTCAGCAGTACGCGCTCTTTGCACCCGTAAAAGGAGTCATTTCAGAAACCTATGATTCAAAAACTAAACATTATGCAGTTGATGTGGTGACGGCCAAAGACTCGCCTGTAAAGGCAGTGGCCGAGGGGACTGTTATTTTTGCGGAATGGACAGTCGCAACGGGATATGTTATAATATTGAAACACGATAATAATTTAATATCGGTTTATAAACACAACGCGATGCTCACGAAAGAACAGGGCGAAATTGTAAAAGCTGGTGAGGTGATTGGTACGGTTGGCAATACAGGCGAACTAACTACTGGCCCCCACCTACATTTTGAGTTGTGGCGCGATGGCTTTCCTGTAAACCCAACAAGTTTCATAGATTTTGATTGATAGCCTATGTCCTTAAAATCCTTCGGCGCAAAAATATTTGCCAAAGTTGTTGTAAATCGAATTCAAAAATGGGCCACTAGCCCAGTTGAAACGCAGCGAAAAGTTTTTGAAAACCTGATTTCCGAAGCGAAAAATACTGCCTTCGGAAAAGATCACGGTTTTGAAAATATCAATTCCTTTGAAGAATTTGCCAAGCACGTTCCAGTTCGCGATTACGAAGACTTAAAACCCTACGTTGATCGCGTGGTTTCTGGTGAAGAAAACGTGCTGTGGCCCGCAAAACCACTCTATTTTGCCAAAACCTCGGGCACCACTTCAGGTGCTAAATACATTCCTTTAACCAAGGAATCTATGCCACACCATATTGAAGCCGCTCGAAATGCAATTCTATGCTATATCAATGAAACCGGAAAAGCAGATTTTGTTGATGGCAAAATGATTTTCCTTCAGGGAAGCCCAGAAATGCAGGAAAAGAACGGTATCAAAATAGGCCGGCTTTCAGGAATTGTGGCACATTACGTACCCGCATATCTTCAAAAAAATCGTTTGCCCAGTTGGGAAACAAACTGCATCGACGATTGGGAAACTAAAGTAGACGCCGTTGTTGAGGAAACCAAAGGAGAAAACATGACCGTAATCAGTGGCATTCCTTCGTGGGTACAGATGTATTTTGAAAAGCTTCAAAAAAATACTGGAAAAAAGGTTGGCGATCTTTTCAAAAACTTTAATCTGTTTATTTATGGCGGTGTTAATTTTGAACCCTATCGTGCCAAATTTGAAAATTTAATAGGAAGAAAAGTGGATAGCATCGAACTGTTTCCGGCCAGTGAAGGTTTCTTCGCTTTTCAAGACAGTCAAAAGGAAAAGGGAATGTTATTGCTTTTGAACTCGGGAATTTTTTATGAATTTGTTGAAGCCTCAATTTTTTTTGATGAAAACCCCAAACGATTAACCATTGGCGATGTGAAAATAGGCGTTAATTATGTGATGATTATTTCAACAAACGCAGGCCTTTGGGCATACAATTTGGGCGATACTGTGCAGTTTACTTCAACAAAACCCTATCGCGTAATGGTTTCGGGAAGAATAAAACATTTCATTTCCGCTTTTGGTGAGCACGTAATTGGAAAAGAGGTAGAAGAGGCAATGAACAAAGCCATTTCAAAATTCAATTTTTCAATTACAGAATTCACCGTTGCACCGCAAATAACACCTTCCGAAGAAAATCTTCCTTTTCACGAATGGCTTGTTGAGTTTGATAATGCTCCAGAAAGCCTTCAAAAAGTAGTTGAATTTCTCGATGCCGAAATGCAACAACAAAACTCGTATTATTTCGATTTAATTGAAGGAAAAGTGCTTCAACCTTTAAAAATCACTTCGCTTAAAAAAGACAGCTTCCAAAAATTTATGAAATCTGAAGGCAAACTAGGTGGTCAAAACAAAATGCCACGACTTTCCAACGACCGCAAAATCGCTGATGCTCTAATACAAATTCAGCCTCAAAATTAGTGTTATCTTTGCCCCCAATGAACAAATTGAAATCACATACAAGAACACGTGCACAGGAAAGCACCCAAGCAATTGAGCGACTTTACATCACCATGCGCCACCTTTTTAATCGTGGATTTTACAAGCCTATGGGCATTTCTGGGGAGACGCTTCGCGAATCATTATTAACCCTTCGCCCCGAGATTTATGGCTCTATAAAGGAAGACAAAATTGAATTACAAGGTTTGTTATATGTAATGGACCGTTTGCCATACGGAATAGAGGAATGTAGATATATAAATTTGACGAGTGATGAGGGCTATAAAAACTCACATTTCGACCCTATAATTCCACTGAAACGCCGAAGAAACTGCTACCGGATAGATTCGGAGCAGATGAATATTGAAATCACCCGCGGCCGGTCTGAAATTTATGATATTTTAACGCATTTGACTTTTCTTTTTATCGAGTCCCACAAAATTATGAAGCAGGTTCTTCTCAATGAGAATGGCGAAGTGATCCGCGATTGGAAAAAGCTGGAACAAGCTGTATTGAAAAAAGGCAAATTGACGCAGGAAGAAAAAGAAATAGCACTTACACACACCGCGAATTTCCTTGGAAGAACCTTTGATGAAGTTAAAAGTGTTTATCCTTTTTTTGCAAGCGAGAAGAACGAAAACAGATTTTTAAACATTATTTATTTTCTGGGCAAAATAGCGATAGAGGAAATTATTGAAGACAACAAACGTATAATCACTTTCAGCCCAGTGCTGCGTGAAAGTTTAGGACACCATATTCACGGCGAACAGTGGGCTCATCAAATAAAGCATACATTGCAACAAAATGGTTTATTGGAACGTCCGCTGCATATTATCAGCGCCAATATGCACAGTGTCATGAACAGTTTGTATGCGCCAAAAGCCTTAGCTTCCGAATTTTCAAAGAAGAAACCTATGGAAGTTTTTGAAGCATTGAGCATTTCTGCCAATTTAAAATTGCGCGAAAAAGTAACCAAAACTGCATTGGAAGAAGGAATGATTTTTATTGAAGATCAAAGTGGAACCAATATTGACGTTCAAATAATAGACACTTCCAAGATAATGGAAAGCCCTTATACCGAAGGGTTAAAAAATGTTGAAAGCTCAAAAATGCCTGTAATTGTTGTAATGGACTATGCCTTTGGCGAACAGGCCTATGAAACTATGGACGAACTTTTAAAACCGTTTGTTGATGTAAATAAAGACCGCTATTTTTTAAACGTTGTTTCCGTTTCCATTATGGGGAAAGCGGGAATTCTGGAAGGCGGAAAGGGCGATATCATGATTCCGTCAGCCCACGTTTTTGAGGGTACTGCGGATAATTATCCGTTCAAAAATAAACTTGAAAAATCACATTTTAAGGATGATGATGTAAAAGTTTGTACCGGAACTATGATATCAGTTTTGGGAACCTCGCTTCAAAATCGTGATCTGCTCAAGTTTTTTCACAATTCCACTTGGAATGTTATTGGGCTTGAGATGGAAGGCGCGCATTATCAAAAAGCAATTCAGGCTGCTTCTAAAATTCGCCGAAGTATTAGTCCTAAAGTGAAGGTTCGCTATGCCTATTATGCATCGGATAATCCATTGGAAACTGGAAGCACTTTGGCCTCGGGCGGATTGGGCACAACAGGCGTAAAACCGACCTATTTGATTACCGAAAAGATGTTAAAACAGATTTTAGACACTTCTAAAAATTAATTTTGAAAAACGACAAAGTACTGGTTACCGGAGGGGCAGGATTTATAGGTTCCAATTATGTGGAATACGTCCTCAAAAATTCAGAAGACGAAATTTTCGTGCTGGACAAGCTCACCTATGCCGGAAATTTGAAGAATTTGGAAAAAATTTCAAACAAAATCACTTTCATAAAAGGAGATATTTGTGACGCTGCATTCATTCAAAATTTATTTGAAAAGCATCAATTCCAAAAAGTAGTTCACTTTGCTGCGGAAAGCCATGTGGACAATTCCATTTCGGGCCCTTCGGAATTTATTCAAACAAACATCGTGGGCACTTTCAATCTACTTCAAAGTGCCTATAAAACGTGGATGAACGGTCCGAATGATTTAAAGGATAAATTCAAGAATGCACGCTTTCTGCATATTTCCACCGATGAGGTTTATGGTACTTTGGGTGAAACAGGGCTTTTTACGGAAGAAACTTCTTATGCGCCCAATAGCCCATATAGTGCTTCAAAAGCGTCCTCAGATTTTATAGTCCGAAGTTATTTTCATACTTATGGATTGCCGGTTGTAACCACAAACTGTTCAAACAACTACGGCCCAAATCAGCATAAAGAAAAATTAATTCCCACTATAATTCGCAAAGCAATTTCTGGCGAACCCATCCCAATTTACGGCGACGGAAAAAATATTCGCGATTGGCTTTATGTTATGGACCATTGTAGCGGTATTTATTTAGCTTTGGAAAAAGGTAATTTGGGTGAAACCTACAATATCGGTGGCCGCAACGAACGTGAAAACCTTTATATTGCAAATGTTATCTGTGAATTGCTGGACGAAATGCTTCCGAAGAAAATTTCCTATAAAGAACAAATAACTTTCGTAAAAGACCGTCCCGGCCACGATTTTAGATATGCCATTGATGCTTCAAAAATAGAAAACGAATTGGGTTGGAAAGCAAATGAAAACTTTGAAACTGGTATCCAGAAAACAATTTCTTGGTATTTGAAAAATAGAGATAGATTATAAGCTAAGCCACGAATTCACGAAAATATTTACACAATAATTTGTGAATTCGTAGCAAAAAATAACACTTGTATAACATACCGTTATTGTCTATTTTTGAATTCGATATAATACTTTAAAAATGAAAATACAAACAGCAATAAGATTGGACAAAGATTTGTTAGAAATGGCAAAAGCAGAGGCAAAGGCGCAAAAGCGCAGCCTCAACAATTATATTGAATATTTGCTTTATAGAGATGTAGGTAAAATACCTAATGAAGAGACACAAAAAGCAATCTATGAAGCTCATAATGATATAAATATGACGTCAATTGATGATTTGGATAAATTCCTTGAAGATATTTTGAAAGAGGAAGAATGAAGTACCATTTAATTAAATCTTCCAAATTTAGGAAAGATCTAAAAAGAGTACTGAAAAGAGATGCTTCCGATTTTCAGGAGGCTGCAAAGTTTCTACATTTACTTGAGCACAATGGCGTAAAAGGCATTCCCGGAAAAATGAAACCACATAAGCTAAAGGGCGAATATAAAGGCGATTGGGAATGTCATATAAAAACAGATCTTCTGATTATTTGGTTCCAAATAGAAGCTCCAAAAACCATAAAATTAATTAGAATCGGCTCACATTCCGATTTGTTTAAATAAATAAACCACGAATCCTTTTACATTATTATTCGTGTATTCGTGGTAAAATAACAACTAATGAAAGGAATAATTTTAGCAGGAGGCTCCGGCACACGTTTGCACCCAATCACATTGGCAGTAAGCAAGCAGTTGATGCCTGTTTATGACAAGCCGATGATTTATTATCCGCTGTCAACACTTATGTATGCTGGCATTAAGGATATTTTGATTATTTCCACGCCTCAGGACCTTCCACTCTTCAAGCAGCTTTTGGGCGATGGTAAAAAGCTTGGCTGCAACTTTGAATACGCAGAACAAGCACACCCTAACGGACTTGCGGAAGCTTTTATTATAGGAAAGGATTTTATAGGAAACGATAAAGTTGCCCTAATCCTAGGGGATAATATTTTCTACGGGTCTGGCTTGAAAGAATTGTTGCAATCCAACAACAATCCGGACGGTGGAGTTATCTATGCCTATCACGTTTTAGATCCCGAACGTTATGGCGTTGTGGACTTCGATAAAGACGGCAAAGCCCTTTCCATCGAGGAAAAACCGAAAATTCCTAAATCAAATTACGCTGTTCCGGGAATCTATTTTTACGACAACAGCGTAGTGGAAATTGCCGCTAACATAAAACCCAGCGCCCGCGGCGAATTGGAAATAACTGATGTGAACAACGTTTATTTGAAAAAAGGTAAATTAAATGTCAGTATTCTCGATAAAGGCACTGCGTGGCTGGACACGGGTACTTTTTCTTCATTAATGCAGGCCGCACAATTTGTGGAGGTTATTGAAGAACGGCAAGGTTTAAAAATTGGCGCAATTGAAGAAGCAGCTTATGAAATGGGCTATATTTCAAAAGAACAATTAGTGGCTTTGGCAGAACCTTTATTGAAAAGTGGCTACGGAAAACATTTACTTCAACTGGATTAGATTTGGAACTACAAAAAACCCCTTTAAAAGATTGCTTTTTATTGAAACCGAAGGTTTTTCGGGACGACCGTGGGGTATTTTATGAAACCTATAATCAAAAGGTTTTCGAAAAAACCACAGAACTAAAAATTGATTTCGTGCAGGACAACCAATCTATTTCATCAAAAGGCGTTTTGCGCGGACTTCATTTTCAGAATGGTGAAATGGCGCAGGCAAAGCTGGTGCGGGTTGTTAAAGGCAAGGTTTTAGATATTGTTGTGGATATCCGTAAAGGCTCAGAAACTTTTGGAAAATCGTTCTCCATTGTTTTGGATGATGTGGAGCAACTACAGTTGTTTGTTCCAAGAGGTTTTGCACACGGTTTTATTACGCTATCGGAGCAGTCTATTTTTTCGTATAAATGTGATAACTATTACAATAAAGCTTCAGAAAGCGGAATCATCTATAATGACGCAACCTTAGCTTTGGATTGGCATCTTCCAAAGGAAGAATTCATTATTTCAGAAAAAGATTTGGAACTTCCCACTTTTGAGGAAGCGGTTTCATGAAAAAAATACTGGTTACAGGCGCAAACGGGCAATTGGGAAGGTGCATAAAAGATGCGGCTACCGATTTTCCCGTTCTTGAATTTGATTTTCTTTCAAAAGAAGAACTCGATATTGAAAATTTGGAGTTGCTTTCGGATTACTTCAGAAAAAATTCTTTTTCACACTGTATAAATACCGCTGCTTATACCAACGTTGAAAAAGCGGAAAGCGAACCTGAAAAAGCATTTGCAATCAACGCCGAAGCAATGAAAAATGTGGCTGAAGCCTGTAAGGAAAATCACGTTGTTCTGTTTCATATTTCCACTGACTACGTTTTTGATGGAAAAAAAGAATCTCCTTATTTGGAAACCGATTCAACAAACCCAATCAATGTTTATGGGGCTTCAAAGCTTAAAGGGGAAAACTATATTCAAGAAATCTGCGATAAATTCTTCATTTTCCGCACTTCGTGGTTGTATTCGCAATACGGGCATAATTTTTTTAAAACCATTTTAAAATATGCCGAGGAGAAAAAACCACTTACAATTACAACCGAACAAACGGGAGCGCCCACAAATGCAAATGATTTGGCCAGAGCACTATTACAGGTAATTGCACAAGATTCAACAAATTACGGCGTTTATCATTACAGCAACAGCGGTGAAACTACTTGGTTTGGCTTTGCCGAAGAGATACTCCGGCAGACTGAAAAATTAAAAGATGCAAAACTTGCAAAAACCAACCATTACCGTACTTTTGCCGCAAGACCAGAATACAGCGTGTTGGATAACACAAAGGCACAGAATAA
>JBBQUI010000048.1:0-17900 GCA_038212575.1 Flavobacteriales bacterium | reverse complement strand
CGGGTTTCCGGCACCTTGGCCTACCTGCGAAATTGCAGATTCCACCATATAATTGTAGCCGTTGTCGTCATATTTTGAAATGGCGTCAAAAACATGCTTTTCTACTTGTTTTGTGAGTTCGTTGGTTTTTTCAATGTCGGTTCCCTGAGGATATTCTATGTAGGTAATAATCTGATTCGGTTCATTTTCGGGGAAGAAGAGCACTTTTGGCTGAACGATTCCCACTAAAACAAAAGACAGAATCAAAAGAATTATTGTTCCGAAGAAAAACACATAGGCTTTTCTTCCTCGCAAAGCATATTTCAACGTTTTTTCGTAATAATTCTCTAACTTTTTAAGCGATTTGTACTGAAAATAATCCACCGCGCCTGCCAAGAAATATTTGTAAACCCAAAGCATAATTGCTGTAAGAATAGCCAAGTTTCCAAAACCACGGAACGCGGCTACATCCATAGCAAAACCTGCCACCAAAAGCAAAATTCCGACACCTAACAGAATTAAACTCCAACGGACAAGCTTCTTTTTTGTCATCGGTTCTTCTTCAGTTTTCATAAATTCTGATGTAAGCATAGAGTTTATAATCAGCGCCACAAACAGTGATGACGAAAGCACAACCGAAAGCGTGATTGGGAAATAAATCATAAACTTACCAATCATTCCTGGCCACAGCCCAAGGGGGAAAAATGCTGCCAGCGTTGTTGCTGTGGAAGCGATAATAGGCCAAGCAATCTCGCCCATTCCTTGTTTTGCTGCTTTTCGTGGCGGCATGCCCTCACTCATTAACGTATACACGTTCTCTACTACCACAATTCCGTTGTCCACCAACATTCCCAGACCCATAACGAGCCCGAAAAGCACCATTGTATTTAATGTAAAGCCCAATGATGACAATATAAAAAGTGACATCAACATAGAAAGTGGAATTGCGAAACCTACAAATAGTGCGTTTCTGAAGCCTAAGAAAAACATTAAAACGATTACTACCAAGATTACCCCGAAGATGATATTGTTCACCAAATCGTTCACTTGGTTTTCGGTTTTTATGGATTGATCATTTGTTAGGCTAATATGTAGGCTTTTCGGCAAATAGTTTTCCTGTTCTTCGGCCACAATTTTTTTGATCTGCTCCACGGCCTCGATCATGTTTTTTCCGGCGCGTTTCTTAATATCGAGCATTACAACAGGCTCGCCGTATTCGCGGGCATAGGTAGTAGCGTCTTTTTCCTTAAACTTTATATCGGCTATGTCTTTTAAGAAAATAACACCGTCCTCTTTTTTAACGACCACATTTTCCAGCTCTTCTGGGTCTTCAATTTCACCTGTGATACGGATGTTTTTTTGAACACCGTTGGTAATAATGTTTCCACCGGAAATGGTGCTATTCTCTCCTTTTACTGCATTGATGATATTGTCAAAACTTACCTGTGAAGCGGTCATTTTGTAAATATCCACAGCAATTTCAACTTCTTTTTCCTCGGCACCGCGAATGGTTGCTTCTTTTATCTGCGGCAGTAATTCAATTTTATCCTGAAGATATTCGGCATAATCCTTCAACTGTTGTACGGGATAATCGCCCGTTAGGTTGATATTGAGGATGGGTATTTCTTCGGAAAAATTTAAGTCGAAAACACTTGGTTCAACCTTCCCGCCATTGGTTAGTGTGGGCCAAGTGGTTTCCGCTTTTACTTGATCTACCTTGTCTTTTACCAATTGCTTTGCAACCGGTATTTCAACATTTTCTTCAAATTCTACAATAATAATGGAGAAATCCTGAAGGGTAGTGGACGTGATTTCCTTTACACCGGCAATGTCCTTAAATTCTTCTTCCAAAGGCTCGGTAATGAATTTTTCAACATCCTCAGCAGAGTTTCCGGGGTTTACTGAACTTACGTAAATCTTGGTTTCAATAATTTCTGGAAAGGCCTCGCGAGGCATACTATAGTAAGCGTAAGCACCCAAAAACAGGATGATGGCCATCACTACGTAAACCGTCATTTTATTGTCAATGGCCCAAGACGAAATACTAAATTCTTTATACGGGTTTTTGCTCATGGTGCAAAGAGTTTCTTAGTTTTTGATGGTTACTTTTTGTCCGTCGCGAAGGGTTTTTGCACCTTCTTTAATAATGGTATCGCCTTTTTTAAGACCCGACTTTACTTCGGTATGGTTTTCATAGGAAAGACCGGTTACAAGAATTACGCGTTTTGCCACGCCCACCGAATCGTTGATGGGCTGGTACAGATAGGCAATGGTTTCGCCTTCGGCATTTTCCTGCAACACATTTTCTGGAACGGTGATAGCGCCTTCGGAACTGTAATCGTTCACTTTCACGGTGGCGATGAGGTTTGGTTTTACAAGCCCGTCTTTATTTGGAATTTCAATCTGTATGTCAAAACTTCTATTGTTTGGGTTGATGTAATTGCTCACTTGGCGCACCGTTCCGGTGAATTCTTCGTTGATGGAAGCGAGGTTTACTTTTACTTGCGTACCTTTTTTAATGTTCCTAAGGTAGGTTTCGGGAATAGATGCTTTTACGTACATATCACTCAAATTCACTAAACGTATTATCGGCGTTTGGCCGGGAATAACAACTTGTCCTGGGTCAGAAATAATTTCATCCACTACACCACTAAAAGGGGCTGTAACTATAGTTTTTCCTAACTGTGAGCGCATTTGTTGCGTAGCATTTTTGGCCGCTTCATAATTGGTTTTGGCTTGAAGAAATTGAATCTCGGAACCTATTTTTTGGCTCCAAAGTTTTTCCTGACGCTCAAACGTGGTTTTGGCCAATGCCAATTGGGCTTCCTGTTGCGCCACTTGGCTGGACATTCCGCCATCGTCAATTTTTGCAAGTCGCTGGCCTTTGGAAACACGCTGACCTTCCTTAACGTAAACATTAGTGAGTACCCCAGAATATTCCGCATTTAAAACTACGTTTTGATCCGTTTCCACATTGCCCTGCACTTCAACATAATGTTTGAAAATGCTGTCTTTAATTACTTCAGCGGTTACCAAAGCTGGGCGTTCTTTCTTTTCGTTTTCGTCTATGTAGGCGTTCAGTTTATCTATGTCGGCCTTTAGTTCGCGCTGCTGTTTGTTTAGTTCGGCACGCTTATCTTTAACAGCAGCCATGTCTTTGGAACCAATAACCGAATCAACAGATTTGTTGTCACCGCCGCAGGAAGCGAGTGTGATTAGCGTTATTAGAAATAGAATTGATTTTTTCATTTTGTTGATTTATTTTAAAAAGTCGATGAGTCTAGGAGTCGATGAGTTTAGAAGTGGTTTTTAATTTGAATTTTGTGATTTGTATAGTCCATCTAGCATTGCGGTAATTTAGGTTAAGTCTTCCCTGAGTTCTAAATATTTTTCTTCATTTATAAATTCTAAATCGTTAGAAAGGATACATTGGTTTATTAATTCGAGTGCTGATCCATAAGCTATTTCGGTAAAACGAGCTCTGTCTTTGTTTGAGTGCCTACCAGTTCCCTCAGCAATGTTAGAAGATATGGAAATTGCCGCCCTTCGCATTTGACTGGTTAAACCAAACTTTTCTTCCGATGGGAATTCGGCAGTTGATTTATAAATTTTTATAGATAACTGTCGTGATTTTTGCCAAACCTGCAATTTTTCAAAACCAAATATTTTCATTATGATTTTATTTTAGTTGGAATATTTTAGTCGATTAGTTTAGAGGTCTATGAGTTTAGAGGTTTGTAAGTTTATGTTTTTGTATATAAATTTTTATAATGTTCTTTCATTTTTATATAGACTCCAATTTGCTTACTCCTCAACTCCTCAACTCCTCAACTCCTCAACTCCTCAACTTCTAAACTATTTTTAATATTTACCTTTAATTTCTTCGTAATTCATGCGTAACTGTGGAATGTTAAGTACAGTTTCAAGATTCGCTTTTTCATTGATTACATTAAGCATGGATTGAAAAAATTGCTGTTGTGCTGAATATAATTGTGTTTGGGCTTGGCGTAAATCAAAACTAGTTGAAAGGCCTTCTGTAAATTTTATTTGGTTTTTGTTTTCAATGCGCTCAGCTAAAGCAAGGTTTTTCCTAGAATTTTCATAATTCTCTATGGCGAATTGGTAATTGCTTTGTGCCGTTGTTAGTTCAAGTTTTATTTGTTGTTTGGTTTGCTCTAAATCTGTGTTTGCTTGGTCCAATGCAATTTTAGTGCGCTGTGCAGCCGCGCTTCTCATTCCGCTACTGAAAATAGGAATGTTTAAACTCACCCCTAAAACAGAGGATTGATACCATATTTGATCCCCATTAAAGAAGGTAAAATCCTCACTGTTTGCTGAGGTTCCGTAATTCACAAAAGCCGAAAGCCTTGGGAGGAACTTGCTCTTTTCCAGTCTATTTTCAAAATAGCGCTGCTCGGTAAGGTTAAATGCAATTTTATAATCTACGTTATCTTCAATTTTAATTGACGAATCCAAAAGCGAAAGATTAATATTTTGATTTGCCAATTGATCCAAATCATCGGTCAATGTTACGGGCGCTTCCACATCAATACCCAAAGCAAGATTGAACATTTGTTTAGCGATAGCCTGACTTCTGCGTGCATTGCTTAGTTGGGTTTCAATGTCCAAAAGTGTGATTTCAAGTTGTTCTACGCTTTCTTCTTCGCCCAAACCGTTTTCGTAAATTTTTCGGGTTTCGAAAAGGTTTTGATCAAGGTTGGCTTTGTTTTTTTCGAAAATATCTACCAGTTCCTGCGCCAGCAAAACACTACCGTAGGCATTGATTACCCCTTTCCTGACTTCCAAACGTGTTTTTTCGTTGGCGTTTTCTGAATATCTTAAAAATGCTTTTGCCGCTTTTAGACCTACAAGATAACTTCCGTCAAAAATCAGCTGGTTTAAGGTTGCTACGGCGTTGGCATTCTGTTTTGTTCCGAAGGTAATGGGCACGAAAGTTCCCGGATCACCTCCGCCAAACTCTGCGGGAATTAGCGACACAGGTTGTTTCAAATTGTTGTTATAGCTGATATTTCCATCTATCTGAGGAAGGCCTTGTGCCGTGGTTTCCCACTTTTGCTTTATGGCTTTTGCAATGTCGCGCCGTGCATTTATGGAAGTATAATTGCTGTCCAGTGCAAAAGTTACAGCCTCTTCCAAACTGAAATTGTAATTTTTCTGCTGCTGTGAAAAAGCTAACGTAGCAAACAATAGAAAATTGAATATTAAAAGTTTTTTAGTCATTGGTTTGATTCTCTTTAATGAATTTTTTTAGTGTTAAAAAACCTTCGGATGTTACAATTCCGCGTAAATGATATTCAAGATATTCCTCTGTAATGAATTTGGTTGAGAACTTTTCAAGAGGAAAAAGATTTTGGTCTTTGATGCCGTGAATGCCCAAAAAATAAAGCCGCGCAATAAAATCTATATCCAAGTTGCTTCGATAAAGCCCTTTTTCAATTCCTCTGCGAAGATTTTTTCGGGTACATTCCATCATTTTCTCAAAATGGCTTTCCTTGAGGCCTTCGCTTATTTCCGGATAATATTTTTGAAGTTGGTATTGCGGGGAAGATTTTTCATCTTCAATTTTCCCCATCACGAATTTTTTTATTTCATATAATTCCTCAATAGGGTTTTGTTCCAAGGAACAAATTTCGTCGATGCCAACAGTAATATTATGCATCACATTATAGGTACATTCCTTAACTAGGGCAGTTTTGTTTTTGAAATGTGTATAAATGGTTTTTTTTGAAATAGCCATTTCATTGGCAATATCATCCATGGTAACACTTTTAAAGCCAAGCTTTAAAAAAAGGTCTGTTGCTTTTTGAACAATTTTTTCTCTCATAATCGGTGGCAAAGATATACAGGGGAAACTATTAAAACAAAAAAAGTTTCCAAAGTTTATATTTTTTTAACATTGCGTTAACAACACTCCTATTTTTGGATTTAAATTGTGCGCTTTTGCTTTGCTTGTTTTACTTTAGCCAAAATATTTATTGAATGGATTTTTTGAAAAAATACAACCAAGTACTTCAGGAATATCTTGAAAATGCAGTTGCCCAAGAAGAACCGCGCCAACTTTACGACCCCATAAAATATATTCTTTCTTTGGGAGGCAAAAGATTACGCCCTGTGCTGACATTAATGGTTTGCGATTTTTTTGGAACTGATTTTAAAAAATCCATACATGCTGCGCTTGCCGTAGAATTGTTTCATAATTTTTCGCTTATTCACGATGATATTATGGATAACGCACCTTTAAGAAGGGGCCAAAAAACGGTCCACGAAAAATGGGATGTGAACACCGCCATTCTTTCCGGTGACGCAATGCTGATTTTGGCGTACCGTTTTTTTGAAAACTACGAACCGAAAATGTTTCAGGAGCTTGCAAAACTTTTCAGTGAAACCGCATTGCAGGTTTGTGAGGGCCAACAGCAAGATATGGATTTTGAAACCCGTGACGATGTGACATTGATTGAATACATAAAAATGATAGATCACAAAACTGCAGTATTGGTGGGTGCAGCGATGAAAATGGGCGCAATTGTGGCCGAAGTTTCTGAAAATGATAAAGATAATATATATCAGTTTGGAAGAAATTTGGGCATTGCTTTCCAATTGCAGGATGATTATTTAGATGTTTTCGGCAATCCGGAAACCTTCGGAAAACAGGTGGGCGGCGATATTATTTCTAATAAAAAAACCTTTCTGTATTTGATTGCAGTTGGGCAAGGTTCCTCGACGCAAGCGGAAGAATTGGAGAATCTCTTCAGCATCAATCCGAAAGACCCAACGGATAAAATTTCAACAGTTAAGGAAATATTCTTGATTTCCGGCGCGGCAGAAGCCACGCTTGACGAAATAAAAAAATACAGCAATCACGCTTATTCACTTTTGGAAGCCATAAATATTCCTGAAGAGAAAAAGGAAATGTTACGCAAGTTTGGAAACAGTTTGATGCAACGAAACGTTTAAAAACTGAAAGTCAAATTGCTATTTTCACTGTCTATTTATTTATGAATATTTTAAGATTCTCAGCCATATAAATTAGAAGATTCCAGTCAGCTAGTTTATGTAATTGTTGTATTTTTGTACCGTTTTACAAAAAAGACCCTTTTGCATATTTATCATGGATAAATTTTCCTTCTTAAACGCGGTTCACCCATCTTACATCGCGGAACTTTACGAAAAATATTTACAATACCCAGATAGCGTTGAACCCAGTTGGAGAGCATTTTTTCAAGGTTTTGACTTTGGTTCGGAGAACAGTGCCCAAGATTTTTTTGGCACAAGTGAAGCTGTTGACACACCTCAATACACAAAGGGAACGAATTGTGAGGATGTTGTAAAGGAATTTCAGGTAGTGAAATTAATTGATGGTTACAGAACTCGAGGGCATCTTTTTACCAAAACCAATCCTGTTCGTGAACGCAGAAAATATGCACCAACACTAGCCTTGGAGAATTTTGGCCTTTCGCAGCACGATCTTAAAGCTACTTTTAAGGCTGGGGAAATTTTGGGAATTGGTGAAACCACTCTTGAAGAAATTATAAAACACCTCGAAAGCATTTATTGCGATTCTATTGGGATTGAATATATGTACATCCGCAAGCCTGACGAGATTCAGTGGATACAGCAAAAGCTGAATGTAAACGATAACCAACCTAATTTTTCGGGAGAACACAAAAAGCATATTCTTAAAAAACTTAATGAAGCAGTAGCTTTTGAGAGTTTTCTTCACACAAAATATGTTGGACAGAAACGATTTTCACTGGAAGGTGGCGAAAGTTTGATTCCTGCTTTGGATGCATTAATTGAAAATGCAGCCGAAAAAGGAGTAGAGGAATTTGTAATGGGAATGGCACACCGTGGCCGTTTGAGTACTTTGACGAATATTTTCGGAAAAAGCGCAAAGGATATTTTCAGCGAATTTGACGGAAAGGATTATGCACAGGATATTTTTGATGGTGACGTTAAGTATCACTTGGGCTGGACTTCAAAACGCAAAACCGAATCCGGCAAGGAAATCAATTTAAACATAGCGCCAAACCCTTCACATTTGGAAACAGTTGGCGCCATAGTTGAAGGAATTACTCGTGCAAAACAGGACGATCACCACAAAGAAAATCCGAATAGGGTTTTGCCAATTATTGTTCACGGTGATGCTGCAATTGCCGGCCAGGGTATTGTTTATGAAATTGTGCAAATGGCGCAGCTGGATGGTTACAAAACACAGGGAACCATTCATATTGTGGTGAATAATCAAATTGGTTTCACTACGAATTATCTTGACGCGCGTTCCTCAATTTATTGTACGGATGTTGGAAAAGTAACACTTTCACCTATACTTCACGTAAATGCAGATGATGTGGAAGCTGTGGTACATGCCATGCTTTTCGCTCTTGATTTCAGAATGGAATTTGGCCGTGATGTTTTCATCGACTTATTGGGCTACAGAAAATATGGTCACAATGAAGGCGATGAACCGCGTTTCACGCAGCCAAAACTTTATAAAGCAATTGCCAAACATGACAATCCTCGCGATATTTATGCGGAAAAACTGATTGCGCAAGGTGTGATTGATAAAGGGTATACCGATAAACTGGAACAGGAATACAAAGACAAACTGGAGGAAAGTCTTGAAAACTCCAGAAAAGAAGATAAAACCACTATCACGCCATTTATGCAGGATGAGTGGGACGGATATGAATACGCCGAAGAGGACAAAATGATGGAAACGGTCGATACTAAATTTGACCTAAAAAAGCTTGATGAAATCGCTGAGGTAATCACAAAATTACCGGAAGATAAAAAATTCCTAAAAAAAATAGCCAAACTTGTTGAAGCAAGACACACCATGTATTTTGAAGACAACAAGCTGGATTGGGCGATGGGCGAATTGCTTGCATACGGAACCCTTTTAAAGGAAGGCCACGACGTGCGAATGAGTGGGCAGGATGTTGAAAGAGGGACTTTTTCGCACCGCCATGCAGTGATTACAGTTGAGGACAGCGAAGAAGAAGTAGTGCTTTTAAACAATTTGAAAGGTGACCAAGGCGATTTCTATATTTATAACTCACTGCTTTCAGAGTATGGTGTTGTTGGTTTTGATTATGGTTATGCTATGGCAAGCCCCAAAACACTTACACTTTGGGAAGCCCAGTTTGGCGATTTCAGCAACGGGGCGCAGATAATGATAGACCAATATATTTCCGCGGCGGAAGATAAATGGAAGTTGCAAAATGGATTGATACTACTTTTGCCGCACGGTTACGAAGGGCAGGGAGCAGAGCACTCCTCTGCCAGAATGGAACGTTTCCTTCAACTTTGCGCAACAGACAATATGTTTGTGGCAGACGTAACAACGCCTGCAAATCTTTTTCACCTTTTCAGAAGACAATTAAAAGTGAATTATCGCAAGCCGCTGATTGTATTCACTCCGAAAAGTTTGTTACGCCATCCCAAAGTGGTTTCTACCAAAGAAGAAATGGCAAACGGAAGTTTCCAAATGCTGATTGACGATGCCGAAGCGAAAGTTGCAAAAGTGAAAACTTTGGTTTTTGTGACCGGAAAGTTCTATTATGATTTGCTCGAAAAAAGAGAAGAACTAGAAAGAGATGATGTTGCATTGGTGCGTGTGGAACAACTATTCCCATTGCCAACGAATGCAATGAAGAAAATCATCAAAAAATATAAAAATGGAGATGATGTGGTTTGGGCGCAGGAAGAACCTAAAAATATGGGTGCTTATTCACACGTTTTAATGCATTTTGAAGAAGCCAGAAATTTCAGGGTTTGCAGCAGAAAAATGTATGCGGCACCTGCAGCGGGTAGCACCGTTAGATCAAAAGCAAGACATACTAAAGTGATTGAAAACGTTTTTGATAAAAATATGGATTAGATTTCTAAAATGAATTTCTTACTTTTAAAAGAATTATTCTTTGTATGAAATTCCAGGAAATCCAAAATAAAATCTTTGAAATACGTGGCGAAAAAGTAATGCTCGATTTTAATCTTGCAGAAATCTATGGGGTTGAAACAAGAGTTTTAAAACAAGCGATCCGTAGAAATATGGAGCGGTTTCCAAAGGATTTTATGTTTGAAATTTCTGAAAAGGAGATTGAAAGCTTGGTATCACAAAATGTGATACCATCAAAAAGCAAATTTGGAGGTGCGCAACCTTTCGCCTTTACCGAGCAAGGCGTGGCAATGTAGTCTAGTGTGTTGCGAAGCAAAACCGCAATTGCTGTAAATATATCAATAATGCGGGCTTTTGTGATGATGCGCCAATTTGCACTTTCACATAAGGATTTAGGCGAAAAGCTTTCCAAATTGGAAGAGAAATATGATCAGCAATTCAACAATGTTTATGATGTTTTAAAATATTTGATGCAAAAAGATGAAAAGGAAAAAGAGCAGACAGAACGCAAAAGAATAGGGTATAAATAGAGAAATAAAGAAGCCAAAAAATAAACAATAAAAAATAGCAACCATAGGTTGCAATAAATAATAGGAATATGGCATTAGAAATGAAAGTCCCCTCTCCGGGAGAATCCATCACCGAAGTTGAAATAGCATCTTGGCTAGTAAAGGATGGTGATTATGTTGAAAAAGACCAAGCAATCGCAGAAATTGATAGCGACAAAGCAACATTGGAGCTTCCGGCGGAAGCTAGTGGTATTATTACTTTGAAAGCTGAAGAAGGCGATACCGTAGCGGTAGGTGACGTAGTTTGCATTATTGATACTGATGCCAAAAAACCGGGCGGTGATGATGAAACAGAAACATATAAGAATCCGGGTGATGAAAGTGGTGGTGAAAATGCAGCACCTGATTTAGATAAAGAAAGAGCCGAAGAAACCAAGGAAAAAAAGGAAGAGCCAAAAGAAAGTACTCCCAAAAAGGTAGAAGCCAAAACACAGACTCCTTCAAAATCTTCTACTCCAAATCAAGAGCAGGATAAAAAAACGTATGCCACAGGCTCGCCTTCGCCAGCGGCCAAGAAAATTCTTGATGAAAAAGAAATATCTTCAAAAGATGTAAAAGGCAGTGGCCGTGATGGGCGTATAACTAAGGAAGATGCTAGCAATGCTACACCATCTATGGGAACTCCCGGAACTGCTAGCCGTGGTAGCGAACGCAAAAAACTTTCGATGCTTCGCCGAAAAGTTGCCGAACGTCTAGTTTCAGCAAAAAACGAAACCGCAATGCTCACCACTTTCAACGAAGTGGATATGACTGCCATTTATGATTTGAGAAATCAGTACAAAGAACAGTTCAAAGAAAAACACGGCGTAGGTCTTGGCTTTATGTCGTTTTTCACATTGGCAGTGGTTCGCGCTTTGGAACTTTATCCAGACGTAAACTCCATGATTGATGGCGATTATATGATTACCTATGATTTTAAAGATATTTCCATTGCCGTTTCCGGACCAAAAGGTTTAATGGTTCCCGTTATCAGAAATGCAGAGAATCTAAGTTTTAGAGGTGTGGAAGATGAAGTGAAACGACTTGCTATTAGAGCACGCGACGGTCAGATTACCGTTGATGAAATGACAGGCGGTACGTTTACAATCTCAAATGGGGGAGTATTCGGAAGTATGCTTTCAACACCAATTATTAATCCACCACAATCTGCAATTTTAGGGATGCACAATATTATTGAACGAGCCATAGTTCGAGATGGCGGAATTGTGGTAGCGCCAGTAATGTACGTAGCGCTTTCTTATGATCACAGAATTATTGACGGCAGAGAATCAGTTGGATTTTTGGTTGCTATAAAGGAAGCTTTGGAAAGTCCTGAGGAACTTTTAATGGATAACAATGTGAAACGTGCCTTGGAATTATAATTATTAATAATAAACTGAAATAAAAAATCCGGCCAATTGGCCGGATTTTTTGGTTAGTTAGCAGAAACGTCTTCTTAGTAAAAAATAACTGTATTGATTAAATTCAGTAAAACAATCAATACAACCGAAATAATAAGAACAACAACTACTGGTTTTCTCGTGGTTGCCGTAGTGTCATAATCTTTTTCTTGATCTTCTATATAAACTGAATCTTTCATATTGTAAATATCAGTAATTATATATAAATACGAAATACGTGGTAACACGTAAATTTCAATTTTTTTCCTTTAAAATTTTCTATAACAATTTTTTGTGATGCTCTTTTGCCCAAATAAGTAGACTGTTTGTTTTGGGCTCAATGTTGAGTTTTGTAATAATATTACTTCGGTGTTTTTCTACCGTGCGGTAAGAAATGAAAAGTTGTGAAGCAATTTCTTTGTTGGTCTTGTCCTGCGCTATTAATTTCAAAATCTTTTTTTCCGAAGGGGTCAGTGTGTTCAAATCGCTGTCTTCCATTAAAACAACCCCTATAAGTTCCTTTATTTTTTCGCTGAAAAAAGGAACGCCCTCCGTAACCGTTTTGATACAGTTTTCAATTTCTTCAAGAGCGAACTCTTTTAGTATATATCCAAAAATATTAAGCTCCTGCGCTTTTTGGTAAAGTTCTTTTTCTTTGTGAAGCGTTATTAAAACTATTTTCGTTTCAATATCAAGACTTTTGCATTTTTGGGCAATTTCAAGCCCAGACATATAGGGCATCTGAATGTCCAGTATGGCAATATCGGGTTCAGTTTGGACTATTAGGTTGTATGCCTCCCTTCCGTCTTTGCCACTTCCTAATAAATTGAAACCTTTTTCAATTAAAAAATCACTTAAACCTTTCAAAAGAAGAGGGTGATCATCTGCAATAATAATGGATGGTGTAGTATTGGTCATAAAGGAAATTGAAATTCAAGCACGGTACCCGTGTCTTTTTTAGAGGTTACTTTCATTTGGCCTTTTAAAAATTTGGTGCGTTCCAAAAGTGTTTTTAGGCCCAATGATTTTACGTCTTGGTATTTTTCTGCAAAATCAAACCCCACCCCGTTGTCGCGGATGGAGATTAGAATATTATTGGTAAATTTTTTCACTGAAACCTTGCCCGCCTCTGCGTGTGCGTGTTTCAGTATATTGCTGAGGCTTTCCTGAATAATTCTATAAATATTTACCTCGTCTTCTTTTGAAAAAATATCGTCAATATTATCAATTTCGGCCGAAATGAAGAGTGTTGTGTTCTCATCTATTAAATTTATGGTGTGTTCAATGGCTTTGGTTATACCCAATTCCTGAAGCTGGAAGGGGTGCAGGTCTCGCGAGATGGCACGTATTTCTTCTATGGTATAATCTACCATTTTTTTTGTGTCCTCATCACCGCTTGCAATAAGCATATTTTTGATAACCAATAGTTGCTGGCCAATACCGTCGTGAAGGTCTTTTGATATTCTTCTTCGTTCCCCTTCCTGCGAAACCAGCAATTCCTGGCTGAATTTTTCCTGCAGTATTTTATTGCTTTTTAAATGTCTTTGGTTACGATATAGCAATATTACCCCAAACCCCAATAAAATTGCAATGCCTCCGAAAAGCATTGCTTTCTTGAAACTTTCATTGTCCTTTTCAAGGAGGGTAATGTTGGAGGTTTTTTCAACAAGGTCCTTTTCTTTTTTTTCGGTCTCGTAAAGGGTTTGATAGTAGGCAAGTGCGTTTGCAGTGCTTCTGTTGTAAATGGAATCTTTTATGGCAGTAGAAGCTTGGTTGTATTCTACGCTTTTTTTATAATCGCCCACATCATAATATATTTCAGACAAAAAGGAATAAGAACCCATTATTTCATCTTCCAACCCTAATTTTTTGGCAACATCCAGTTTTTCCTTTGCGAGCGCCAATGCTTCTTCATACCTTCCTGTGGATTGCAAATATTTGGCCTTTCCGCCAAGATAGTTGAGCATGGCGGAAGGATTTCCGGAAAGGTCAAAGTCCATATTTTCTATAAGGTCCAGATGTTTTTTTGCTTCAATAATTTGGTTGTGCTCACAATAATATTCTATAAGCCGTGAGTGTATGCCTATAAAAATAGATTTGTCTGAAGCTTTTTTATCAAAAAGTTTTTCGGCCAAAAGCAATGATTTGTACTCCAAATCACGTTCATTCATTTTTTTGTAATCCAAAGCTTGGTTGTAATATTCGTTTGGCAAAAATGAATTTAGGTTTAAAGCCTTCATCTTTTCAATAAGCGTGTTTCTTTCTTTCTTGGCTTTTTCATAAAAACCATTCATGCTGAACATATTGATGATGCCTTCCTGGGCAAAAACCATATAATTAAACTCTTTTTTCGCTTCATAAATAGTGTAAGCTTTGGTGAAATCTTCGCCGGCCAAAACAAATTTTCCCAACTGCGAATTTGCCTGACCTCTGAAAAGATAGGTGTCTGCAATATTCAAAGAGTCTTTGGACGAAAAATTTTCGAGGGCAAGATTGTAGTCTTCAATCGCTTTTTTAAGATCAACTTTTGTATTGGCCTTTCCGCGTTTTATGTAGAGCCCTCCTAACAGCAGGCTATCTTTTATCTTATACTTACGCGCAAGCACGCTGTTTATTATTGTTATTGCGTTCAGTGGATCGTTCGCATAATTGGTAAGCGGATACTGAAGATTCATTGCTTTTCTGGCGGCCCACTCAATGCTGTCCATTTCCTGAGCCAAGCTTATGTATTCAAAACTATAATTAATGAAAGATCCTGGATTTGTTGAAAAGGTGCGAATCAAAAGACTGTCCAGCGCTGCTAATTTTAAGGACTTGTCGTGGGTTGTGTTTACAATTTTTTCAAAATGTGAAACATCTTGGCAATACCCTGAAAAAGGGTAAAGTGCGATTATGAAAATTGAAAGCAATAATTTTTTCAATACCACTGAATTATCTGAAGAGAAGATAAAAGTACTTAAATTATTGGAAATAAACCATATCTGAAAACCATTCTATTTTAAGTAGAAACAATTTCTTCCATAATCAATCACTGCTCGGTGTTGTTTTAAAAAATCGGCGCCAATGATGCCATGGACGGATTCTTCATTTACTTGTGAAAGTGCTTCGTTCACATGCGAGAGGTCAAAAAGCACGAAATCCATATTTTTAATTTCCCATTTTTTTATACTGAAAATATTTCCTCGAGAAAGCATGGTTTCCATATTTATGGCACCAGCTCCTGCGGCTTTAATGATGCTTTCTTCACTTATCAACAAAAAGAGGGCGCTATCCGTAAAACCTATACAGCTTGTGGAAGCACCAGTATCCAGTATAAAATCGCCCGAAACACCATTTATTTTTGCTGAAAAAAGATAGTGGCCCGTGGCGAGCCTTTTCAATGGAACACGATAAAATCCTTGGTCTTCAATAAATTCGCGTAATTGCATCAACTTTTTTGCGTAAAGATAGCAAACAAAATAAGTAGCTTTGCAACTATGTTGACAGACACACATACACATTTATATAGTGATGCCTTTTCCGAAGACCGTAAAGAAATGATGCAGCGTGCCATTGATCTTGGCATAAAACGGTTTTTCATTCCAGCCATAGATTCTGGTTATACCGAAGCCATGTATGCTTTGGAAAAGGAATATCCGGAAAATGTTTTTTTAATGATGGGCTTGCACCCAACTTCTGTAAAGGAAAATTTTGAAGATGAATTTGCGCACGTTGAAGAACAATTCAAAAAAAGGAATTTTTATGCTGTGGGCGAAATTGGCATTGATTTGTATTGGGATAAATCTACCTTGAAAATTCAACAAATAGCTTTCAAGAGACAAATTCAGTTGGCGAAGAAGTACAAATTGCCCATCGTTATTCACTGCCGCGATGCGTTTGATGAAATTTTTGAAGTTTTGGAAACCGAAAAAAGTGACGATTTATTCGGAATTTTTCATTGTTTCACCGGAACTTTTGAGCAGGCTGAAAGAGCAATTTCATTTAATATGAAACTTGGCATTGGGGGAGTAGTTACTTTTAAGAATGGAAAGATTGATACTTTTTTGAATAAAATCCCACTGAAACAAATCGTTTTGGAAACCGATTCGCCCTATCTTGCTCCGGCGCCGTTTCGCGGAAAGCGGAATGAAAGCAGTTATTTGGCGTTGGTTTGTAAAAAGCTTTCGGAGATTTACAATATTTCGGAAGAAGAGATAGCGCGCATAACTACTGAAAACTCAAAAGAGATTTTTAAAATATAAGATTCAAATATCAAGCACCAAATTCCAACAAAGAAGTAATTTTTGGAATTTGGAATTTTAAAAAATTGGAATTTCATTAATATAACAGAACATTCAATATGAAAACCAACCCCAACATACTCCTTATATATACAGGCGGAACCATCGGGATGATCAAGGATTTTGAGACCGGCGCGCTGCGCAATTTCAATTTTGATGAATTGCTAAACCATATTCCCGAGCTTAAACTTTTGGATTGCCAGATTACAACAACTACATTTCCAAAACCAATTGATAGCTCCAATATGAATCCAAAGTATTGGATAGATATTGCAACCATTATTGAAAATAATTATGAAAAGATGGACGGCTTTGTAGTGCTTCACGGTAGCGATACCATGAGTTACACTGCTTCGGCATTAAGTTTTATGTTAGAAAATTTGGGCAAGCCAGTCATATTTACAGGCTCTCAACTTCCAATCGGGGATTTACGCACGGATGCAAAGGAAAATTTAATTACCTCGATCCAGATTGCTTCGCTTCAGGAAAAAGGAGTTTCAAAAATTGCTGAGGTATGTCTATATTTTGAGTACAAATTGTACCGTGCAAACAGGACAACAAAGATTAATGCAGAACATTTTGAAGCTTTTGCCTCGCTAAATTATCCCGATTTAGTGCAAAGCGGCGTGCATTTGGTTGTTAACAATGAAGCCCTTTACCGACCAAACCGAAGAAAAAAGCTGAAAGTCCATAAAACGTTGGAGAGTAATATTCTTTTGGTAAAAATGTTTCCGGGAATAGATGAAGCTACCGTAAAGTATCTTTTTGAATATCCCGATATAAAAGGATTGGTGCTTGAAACCTACGGAAGCGGCAACGTTACCAATGCCGAATGGTTTCTAAATTCGCTCAAAAAAGTGATAAAAAAAGGAATTCCCGTTATCAATGTAACGCAATGTTCTGGAGGAAGTGTGAATATGGGCCTTTATGAAACTAGTACCGAACTTAAAAAAATGGGCGTTATAAGCGGAAAAGACTGTACAACAGAAGCTGCCCTAGCAAAATTAATGTACTTGTTAGGACAAAAAATTTCGGCTAACAGCTTCAAAACCATATTTGAAACCTCTTTACGCGGAGAAATGCAATAAATTAACAGTCTAAATTATTTTATAGCGTTATTTTTTTTGTGATATTTGGCACTCCATTCAAAAAATGGTTGAAATTAATAGAGAGGTGGCCGAGTGGTCGAAGGCGCACGCCTGGAAAGTGTGTATACGCCACAAGCGTATCGAGGGTTCGAATCCCTTCCTCTCTGCAACAAACTTTTAGAGTGTTATAACGTTCGTTTAATAGAGTCGAGTAATATTCTTGCAGATTAACTAAATTATTTTATATCTTTAAACCTTTAACTAAAAACAAACTTTAAGTCGATAGCAATGAAAAAATTATTTTCTATTATGGCGGTTGCCGCAATCGTTTTTGTAGGCACGTTAAACGCGAACGCTGCAACAGCGCAAACTTTGCCAACCAGTTCACAAGCTCTGGTAACAGCAGCTACAGTTTCTATTATTCAAGATGAAACGGCTCCTGCTGCCGAACCCGAAAAAGGATTCCACCAAGAGTTAAAAGAACGTTTCGTAGAAGGTGGTCCTGGATTTATGGGGATCGTTCTATTGTGTTTAATTCTTGGATTGGCGATTGCTATTGAAAGAATTATATACCTTAATCTTTCTACCACAAACACCCAAAAATTGGCTCAGGATGTTGAAGACGCTTTAAACAGTGGCGGTATTGAAGCTGCTAAAGAAGTGTGCAGAAACACAAAAGGTCCTGT
>JBBQUI010000047.1:0-18643 GCA_038212575.1 Flavobacteriales bacterium | reverse complement strand
ACAATTGCGTTCAAACAATTGCTTTACCACATCCAGCGAATCAATGGTTTCCTGTTCCGTTTGGGTGGGAAATCCATACATAAGATACGCATGGACCATGATATTGTTTTCAGAAAAATTATGGGTAACGCGCGTTACTTGGGCAATATCGACGCCTTTTTTCATTTTGGCCAATAACCTGTCTGAAGCAACTTCCAAGCCGCCCGTTACGGCGATACAACCTGATTTTGCCATTAATTCACAAAGCTCAAAGCTGAATGTCTTTTCGAAACGAATATTGGTCCACCAAGTAATTTTTACATTCCGTTCTAGTAATGCATTCGCTAAAGCCCGTAACATTTTAGGCGGCGCAGCTTCATCCACAAAATGAAACCCTGTAATGCCGGTATCTTTAACTATTTTTTCAATTTTGTTGACTAAATCTTCAGCGGTTGTGTTTTGGTAATTTCCAATATAATCTAAGGTCACATCGCAAAACGAACATTGTTTCCAATAACAGCCGTGCGAGATAGTCATTTTATTCCATCGGGCATCTGTCCACATTCGGTGCATCGGGTTCACCACATCCAGAAAAGACACATATTTATCAAAAGGCAACCCAGAATAATCGGGCGCCGGTAAGTTTCTATGATGGTAAATGGTGTTCGGAAGTTTATTCTTATAAACAACGGCATCGTTTTCCAGCACATACGTCCGTTCCAAATCTGCTATGCCAACCTTCCCTTCCAGATACTGAACCATTTTTAGCAAAGGCCCTTCGCCATCGTCCAAGGAAATAAAGTCCACAAATTCAAAAATCCGTGGATCTTTAAGCGAGCGTAGTTCGGTGTTGCAATAGCCGCCACCAAAGGCAATATGAATTTCAGGAAAAAACTGTTTCGTAAATTGGGCGCAACGCAACGCCGCAAATAAGTTTCCAGGGAAAGGAATGGTAAAGCAAACTAAAAGTGGCTGCTCTTTTTTAATCTGTTCTATTAAAATATCCAGCATTTTCTCCTCAACGATTGTTGGCTGAAAACTTAAAAATTCATCTATTTCATTAAAGCTACTTGCCGAAGTGGCAATTTGCTCGGCATACTTCGTAAAGGCAAAAAACTCATCCACATTCGCCTGCATAAAATCGCCTATTTCTTCAATAAAAAGCGTTCCGTAGTGTTTTGCTTTATCAATGATGCCAATTTCCCCAGCTTCCCATTTAATAGTAGTATTTACTTTAGACAGTCTATGGCCCAACGGTAAAAAATTAGGTTCCAGAATTTTATGCGCCGTTTCAAGATCCTGCTTTTGAAGAAAAGGAATAACAACATCCACGCATTGAATGTACTTGGCCTTCATTTTACGAACCTCCGGATAATCAAAATGCTTCAAGGCTTGTGCTTCCTGAAACATAGCGCGAAGAAAATCGCCCGTAAATATTGCTGTAAAAAGTTCTATACTTAAATCGCATTGATGCACAGCAATGTCGTGATCTTCCAAAAACCCTTTTAAATATGCCGATGCCGGATAGGCTGTATTCAGCTGGGTAAACGGTGGCGTTATGAATAGGATTTTGGATTGCATTGGGCAAAGGTATGGTTCTTTGAAATATGGTGGGTGGAATGGTGTTCTTTTATACTTTCGTTTACTTGACGAGTTAAAGAAACGCTTTTATTTCGTCCATTACCAATTGCCGTAACGAAGACATTTTAAATTATCTATATTTGAAAACCAACTTGCGCAGATTTCCGAGGTAAAAGAAATTTAAAAACATACTACTACACTTAAATTGTGCATAATAACGAACAAAATGACAGAAATTAGATACTACAATAATAATACAGGACCTATTAAAAAGAATGAATCTTCAGCCGTGCGAAAAGCATTAGAGATTTGTAATGAGGTTGGAGATATAGACGAAATAATATTATTGATTCACACTAAGCGACAAACAGATTATATCGAGAGAGTTTTTGAAATGAGTAATGTAAATAAACTATTCTCAAATACTATTATCGATCCAGAATTCCCACCATTCAGAATAGAAACTGTTAAGACATTCAATTCGGATTATCCATCTAAAAGAATTGTAGTTTCATTTGGTTTACGTTCGAATGATCTATTTAAATATGATGATTTTCAAAATATTTACGCTTTAATAGCACATCAATGGGCGGAGCCTGATGTAAAAGATTGGGCTGAAAAATGGGGAGCAATTAATATTGATTCTGGACAGGCAATTGAAAGTTTAGAACTACCTGATTTAGTAGTTCAAAATTCTTTTAAAGACTTGACAAGTAGTATAAATATGTCAACTGGAATAGTCCATCCATCTGATAACGCATTATGTAAAACATTTATAAGAGCATTAAAAAAGTATAAATACGAATTGAATTCTAAAAAGATCTATGCGTTTCTAACCAAAAATCTCAATTGGGATTATGATGATGCGAATGAAGTGATTAAACTAATTGACAAAGTTAATTCTGGTGGTTATTTTCAAGGTGGAGAAAAAACTGGATTAAAAAATTACATTAAAAGATGGTCGAATTAAAAGGTCTATGCACTTTACCCAATGAAAACAATATCTCTTATTTTAAAACAACTATGAACATCGAAATTAAATCAGATATTTTACGAAGATCAATTCTAATTGAAAGTTCATTAGCTCAGTTATTAGGTACAATCTTAAATATCCAAAATACAGATTCAAAATCTTTAGGTTATACAGGAACAGCACTATCCTTTAAAGCAAAAACAGACTTATTGTATGACATAGATAGAATTTCACAACCTCTTTATAATGATTTATTGACATTTATGGAAATTCGCAATCAATTTATTCATAATTCTGATACAAATTCCTACGAATTAGTTATTAAAAGAATTCCTAGAAAAAAGAACTTACTAGATTTCATAAAGGAAAATGCAATTTTTGCATCTGAAAATGAAACTAGTTTAAAATTAGGAGTTCAAGGATTAAGTATAAGTATCTTAGAAAATCTAAAATCAGCGCACCTTAAAATTTTGGATGAGTTAATGACCGAGTATGATAAGGAAGATGTTGAAAAGAATATGAGAAAAATTCAGCTTGAAATACTTTCTGAATGTATTACAAGTGTTTTCAACCGATTAAAAAACACGTATGAAATAGTATTCGACGATAAAAAAGATTTCAATAATATTTTAAAAGATGAAATTCTAAAAGAATTCTCTAATAGAACGGAAAAAAAATATAAAAACTCATAAGCTAGTCTGCTAGGTTTAATGACTTCTGAAAAGACTCATTGTTGGGAAATACATCAGTTTTAATTAACGCAATGACCAAAGCACACAAAGATATTTTATGTAGCTCCTTTATAATTAATATTAAAAATCAATTGGAGAGAGATTAAGTCCAAATCCAGAGTATTACGAAGACCAGTTTAAGTCTAAAAATTAAATATGCAATAGATACTAAAATGGACAATAGCAAAAAAAATAACACCTCAATAATTCCTATTGGTTCTAACGCGTTAGTTAGAGCAGCTAATTCAATCGAAATTACCAAAAGATTACTAGATGAGTACGAACATAAAAAAACCTCATTAACACAACTAAAAGGACAATTAAAATGGAAGTTTAAAACAGAAGGCACTGTTTCTTCTTCCCCTGCAATAACGGCTAGTATGGTTTATTTTGGAAGTGGAGATGAATATTTTTATGCATTACATAGACAGACGGGTGAATTAAAATGGAAATTCAAAACAGGAGGCTCTGTTAAATCTTCCCCTGAAATAATAGAAGGTGTGATTTATTTTGGAAGTTGGGATAGAAATTTTTACGCAATAGACAGCCATTCGGGGCAATGTAAATGGAAAATCAGAACAGAAGGCTGGGTTGACTCTTCCCCTGCAATAATGGATGGGGTAGTATATTTTGGAAGTTGGGACGCCTATTTATATGCCGTAGATATGAAATCGGGACAATTATTATGGAAGTTCAAAACAGAAAAATCTGTGCGCTCTTCGCCAGTAATTATGGATGGTATTGTGTATTTTGGCAGTGAGGATTCATATTTATATGCAGTAGAATGTCATACCGGTCGATTAAAATGGAGTTTTAAAACAGAAAGCTATATTAATTCTTCTCCTGCAATAATAGATGAGGTGGTTTATTTTGGAAGTGATGATGGAAATTTATATGCAATAAACAGTCTCTCGGGACAATTAATATGGAAATTCAAAACGGAAAGGTCAGTTCTCTCTTCCCCTTTAATAAATGATCGAGTGATTTATTTTGGAAGTCGCGAAGGGTTATATGCATTAGATAGTAAGTTGGGTGAATTGAAATGGAAGTTTGAAACTAAATATGCAGTGACTTCTTCCCCTAAAATAAATGATGGCAAGGTTTATTTCGGAAGTGGCGAAGGGTTATACGCATTAGATAGTTACTCGGGTGTATTGATATGGAGGTTCGAAACAGAATCCCATGTTCACTCTTCTCCTACAATAAAGGATGGAGTGGTTTATTTTGGAAGTTTTGATAAATATTTATACGCAATAGAATAATAAAAAAACTTATCATGCAGACAGAAGCAGTTTTTGAAAATATAGCGGAACGTGTTCAATATGAAATTAGCAAGGCACAGAAATCTGTTTTTATTTCGGTTGCGTGCTTTACCCATAAAAATATTTTCAATGAATTGGTGAATAAAGCAAGGAGCGGATGCACCGTTTCTCTCATTATTTCTAATGAAAAAATCAATCTGTATTCGTCAATTGATCTTGAAGAATTGATTACTGGTAAATCAAAAGTTTATAAAATTGGAAATAGTGAAACAGAATTATTGTATAATAAGTTTTGTGTCATAGATTACAGCACAGTCATTACAGGTTCATACAATTGGAGCAACCAAGCTGAAAGCAATTTTGAAAATGTAATCATCACAAGTAATGACACAACGCTAGCCGAGCAGTTTATATCCGAATTCAAAAGTATACGCAAGCAATATTATCCTGATACAGCAAAAGAAGAGATTGTTTTCCCTTTGGAGAAAATCATCAGAAGATTAGAAATACTTAAAAATTATATCCTTCTCGAAGATATTATAGAATTAAACAAGGAAAACTCTAAACTTAAGGAATACGAATTTAACGCTGACTTAAAAGAAATTTTTAATGAAGTCAGGAATGAGGAATTTACCTCAGCAATAAATAAAATTCAAAATTTCATTGAAAAGAATCAACAACTTTCAATCTGGACAGACCCTGAAATTGCTGCACTTAAATTTGAAATTAAGAATTTAGAAAATCAACTCAATGGGTATGACAATGAAAAGATAGAGCTTGAAAAATTACTTTCAGAGTTTCAACACCGTCATACAATTGAATTAGGCGACATTATACTTGATATTCTGAAATTACGGAAACTTAAATTCAAAGAAGATAAAACGAAATTTGAAGAAGCCGAAAATGATGAAAAACAATATCGTGAGCAATTTAACTTCGAAAAAGAAAAGGAAATCTTTGAATTAACTGACGAGCAAAAATTAGAGCTCAAAAGGAAATTTCGTAAAGCAACTGTCTTATGCCATCCTGATAAATTTGCAAATGAGCCAATCGAAATCCAAAGGCAAGCAGAAGAAATCTTCAAAGAATTGAATGAAGCGAATGCAAAAAATGACCTTAAAAAGGTTTCTGAAATATTGGCTAATCTTGAAAAAGGCATTCTTTCAACAACTAAAGGTGATAAACTCACAGACAAAGATAAACTGAGAGCTACTGTAAATAGATTACGAGTAAAAGTCAAAATACTTGAAACTGCAATTATCACAATTAAGCAAAGCGAAACATTCACGACAATTATTAATATCGAAGACTGGGACGAATATTTCAAAATGACAAAAGGAAAATTACAAGAAGAACTTGAAGAACTGCAACTTGAAATAGAAGCTTGAAAATATTAAACCCAACTATTTTCCGACAAAATGCTTTCAATTAATCCAGCACGTTGATTAGTAGCAGAATCCGGAAATTCAAAACAAATTTTTAAATCTTCGCCTGATAAGTATACAATTCAAAATACCTACCTTCTTTAGCAATCAATTGGTCGTGGGTGCCACGTTCTACTATATGGCCAGCTTCAATAACTAAAATTTGATCTGCCTTTCTAATGGTACTTAAACGGTGCGCAATAACGATAGTGGTTCTGTCTTTAACTAATTCAGCTAAGCTTTTCTGAATTAAGGCCTCACTTTGGGTATCTAAACTTGAAGTGGCTTCGTCTAAAATTATAACTTTTGGATTTGCTAAAATAGCCCGAGCAATAGCCAAACGTTGCCTTTGTCCGCCAGAAAGTTTTACGCCTCGTTCCCCAATTAAGGTATCTAAACCTTCATCAAAGCGGTCAGTAAATTCGTTTACATAGGCTGCATTTACCGCATTTTGTACTTCTGCTTCCGTGGCATTTGGTCTTGGGAACATGATGTTTTCACGAATAGTGCCTTCAAATAAAAATTCATCCTGCAAAACCACGCCTAAATATTGGCGGTAGCTACTTAATTTAACTTTCGATAAATCTTGATTATCAACCGTAACTTTCCCAGATTGCGGCGTTAAAAATGTAGCCGAAAGACCAGCAATGGTCGATTTACCAGAACCTGAACTTCCCACTAAAGCGGTTACAGAACCGGCTGCCGCTTTAAAAGTAATGTTATGCAAAATTTGTTTTCCTTCTTCATACGAAAATGAAACATCATTAAACTCAATGTCGCCTTTTAGGGTATTCAATTGAATAGTTCTGTTTTGGTTATCCTCTTCGGCAGTCATATTCATAAGTTCTTCAGTTCTATCCAGACCCGCTAATGCTTCTGTTAACTGACTACCTATATTACTCATCTGAATAATGGGCGCAATCATAAACCCAAGGATGAGGGTGAAGAATAAAAAATCTCCAGTGGTCATTTCACCAATCATCATATAATAACCACCCATTCCCATAATTCCTGTTGTGGCTACTCCAATTAAAAACGTGGCAGAGCTAGTCATAAAAGCGGTTGCGGTTAAACTCTTTTTTACGTTTTGGTATAATTTATCAACCCCGCTTTCAAAAACAACATTTTCTTGTTCTTCGGCATTAAATGCTTTTATAACACGAACTCCCGCGAGTGTTTCTGTTAACCTCCCGGTAACTTCGGCATTGATTTTACCCCGCGTTCTAAAGATTGGACGAATATATTTGAAGGCTTTCAATGCTATAATCCCAAATATTGACAAGGGTACAAACACAAAAAGCGTCATCCAAGCATTCAGTTTAATTAAAATAATCAAGGAAACTACAGCCGTAAATGTACCACCTACCAATTGTACCAGCCCTGTACCTATAAGATTTCTAACGCCTTCTACATCGTTCATTATTCTTGAAACCAAGGCCCCAGATTTGGTGTTATCGAAAAAACTGATAGGTAGGGAAAGTACTTTTTTCTGAACTTGAGACCGCAATTCACTTATTAAATATTGCGCTTGTACACTTAGTATTCTGGTAAGTAAAAACGATGTTACTGCCTGTATTGTAATAGCGCCAATTACAATGGCAATTAAAGTATATAGTTGCGAGAGATCTTTATTGGGAACAACATCATCAAGCAACACTTTACTCTGCCACGGTAAAACCAAAGCAGACAGACTTTTAATTACGATCAAGATTAAACCGATAAAAACCAACTTTCGCCTAGGCCAAATTATCGTTTTGAAAGCCTGAAGCATCGTAACTTTTGGCTCTGATCTGTTTTTGTCTTTTGATTTTTCTACTAAATGCTGCATATTTTCTGATAAATAATAGATGGCAAAAATAGGCATTAAGGCGGGGTTAAATAGATACACTTAGCTAAAAGTATTTAGCTACAGTTTGTACCGTAGTATAAAAGCATCACTCAAAAAAACCCGCTAGCGCGAGCGTCACGCCCGTGTCTCCCACCTCAATTCGCATAAAAATATATACAGCAATCAAACACAATACTCAATATTCAATAATCAATTATCAATACTCATTACTCAATACTAACTACTCAATCCTAACTACTCACGTCTCACTACTCTTTGCCCCACACCCACAGCTAAAGTTTCAAAAAAAAGTTGTAATTTGCTATACAACCAACGAAAAAACAAACCCGTGAAACTTTTATACAATATTTGTTATGTAAGTAAAGCATCGGAACAGCTTACAAATGATGATGTAAAAGATATTTTCAAAGTTACGGAGCAAGCTAATAATGCATCTGGAATAAGTGGAATTTTGTTGTACTCAATCGGCAATTTTTTCCAAGTTTTAGAAGGAGAAAAAAAACTTCTTGAGAACTTGTATGAAAATAAAATAAAGAAAGATACAAGGCATAGCAATATTTATGAAGTATTTCGCAAAGAGATGGAAACACCAATATTTTCAAATTATTTCTCCCAATTTCAAACTATTACTACAGCCATACAACTAGATGAAATTAGAGAATATCTTAAGTCAAATAAAACTAACTCCACCTCTGAAAAGTTATTTCGTCTATTAACCCCTTTTAACATATTTGATGAATAGGGACTTCCCCTTTACACTTGTGCCCGCTGGCGCGGTCATACCACCTGTGTCCTTCGTACTTAAATCTTCCCCGCTGGCGCGGGCGTCCCATCCGTGTGCCCCACCCTGTTTAGCCCTTCACGTATTCACATATTCACTTATTCACTTATTCACTACCCACTACTGTCATCCTGAGCGCAGTCGAAATAGAGGGCTGGGGGGGAGATGTTTTAATACAAAATCCAACAATCCAACAATCCAAAAAAACTCCTTCATGTTTCCTAAGGTACTCCTTAAGGTCTAATTAAGGTCTCCTTAAGGTTTCCTTCAGGTATAGCTCTACTGAATACATATTAATGACCTCTCCATAACACTCTATCCAACAATCCAACCTTCCAACAATCCAACCTTCCAAAAATCCAACACTCCATTATCATTATTTCCTAAAAATGAGTACCTTAGACCTTATCAATCTAAACCTTACGGTCATGGCAACAATTAAATCCCTGAACAAATGGGCAAATGCCCACACCAATTACCCTATGGACATTTTGCGTTTCGCGTTGGGCGTATTCCTTTTTATCAAAGGAGTCAATTTTTTGGCCAACACCCAAATACTTTTAGAACTTTTTAAACCCTTGGAAAGCTATGCTGGCGGGATGCTCTTGGTACATTATGTGGCCCCTGCACATTTGGTGGGCGGCATATTGATTTTTGTGGGGCTGCTTACCCGTTGGGCCACCATTGCGCAACTTCCCATTTTAATTGGAGCCGTACTCATCAATTTTGTAGGGGAACTCCAAGTGGTTAATCTCCTATTGGCAATACTCATCTTGCTCCTCTGTGTTTTCTTTATTTTCTACGGCTCCGGCAAACATTCAATGGATTATTATATGAAGATGCAGCAGTAAAGGGGTTCTCAGTTCTGAGTTCTCGGTTATTCCCTTCTTAGTCTTAGGTCTTGTTTTTTTGGGATTTGTTATTTGGTTTTTGTTATTTGCTATTTGTTTTTTCGTGCTTCTTACTTCCATTTCCCGATATTCGCATAAAAAAAAATGAACTTCACCCCCTTTCCCGAACTACACACAGAAAGGCTTGTTTTAAGGCAAATACAGTTCTCGGATAGCGATGTAATATGGTACCTGCGCTCGGACCCGGGCGTTACCAAATACATCAAAAGGGCAAAAACCAAAACCCGCGAAGAAGCCGAAGCGTTTATCGAAATGATAACCACCGGGATTCAGAAGAATGAATGGATATCTTGGGCCATCACCCTTAAGGGCAATGAGTCGCTTATAGGCACCATTTGCTTTTGGAACTTCTCCCAAGACTATAAAACTGCAGAAGTGGGTTACGATCTCAGCCCGCTGCACCAAGGCAAAGGAATTATGCATGAAGCCATGCAAGGGGTAATCGAATACGGCTTTGATACTTTGCAGCTTCACCTGATTGAAGCCCTCACCCACCGCAACAATCAAAGCTCAAAAAAATTATTGGAAAAGAACAACTTTCAATATAATCCTAAAAGGAAAGATGAGGATAATAAGGACAATTCTATCTTTGAACTGATTAATAAAACTCCCCCTTTTTGAAGACCTGTGCTGAGCTCAGCCGAAGTAGAGGGCTGGGGGGAGATGTTTTTACAAATAAACAAATCAACGCATAATCAAATCAACGTAACCAATGGAACCCGCAAATAATTATCTCGAAATAAACAAAGCCTCTTGGAACAAAAGGGTAGAGCCACATTTAAAATCAGCCTTTTATGATGTTGAAGGGTTTATAAAAGGAGGGACTTCCTTGAACAGCATCGAACTCGAAATCCTCGGCAATGTGGAAGGCAAAAGCATCCTGCACCTTCAGTGCCATTTTGGGCAGGACACTATTTCGTTGGGCAGGATGGGCGCCCAAGTTACCGGCGTGGACCTTTCCGATAAGGCAATTGAAAGTGCAGTAACTCTTTCAAAGCAGACTAATGTCCCCGCCACATTTATTTGCTCGGACCTTTATGACCTTCCCAATCATTTGACAGAAACCTTCGATATTGTTTTCACCAGTTACGGTACCATAGGTTGGCTACCGGATATGGACAAATGGGCAAGGATCGTCTCCCGATATTTAAAACTCGGTGGCACCTTCGTTTTTGCGGAATTCCACCCCGTAATATGGATGTTTGATGATGACTTTAAAAAAATAGCCTATGCCTATACCAACACCGGCGCCATCCTTGAAACCGAAACCGGAACCTATGCAGATAGGGATGCCAATATTGGCCTGAAATCGGTAGTTTGGAACCACGGCCTGGCGGAAGTAATATCCGCCTTACTAAAGCATGGGCTGGAACTGACTTCCTTTAAAGAATATGATTATTCCCCATACAACTGCTTCAACCACACCATTGAATTCGAACCCGGCAAGTTTAGGATTAAAAATTTGGACAATAAAATGCCCATGGTTTATTCACTGTCTGCTAAAAAAAATGATTAATCTGCGCCAATCTTTGGAATCTGTGCAAATCCGTGTAATCAGTGTAACTCCGTGTAATCCGTAACTTTCAAACAATCATGCCTGCCGCCACCGTTTCATGGGTACCTTCATCAATTAAAATAATGCTTCCGGTATTTCGATTGTCTCGATAAGAATCGATCATCAGCTTTTGGGTGCTTTTAAGCTTCACCCGGGCAATATCATTACTGTTCAAGGTTGCGTCTTCAGTAATACGGTCGTAAGTGTTGATGTCAATTTTATAAACTACTTCTTTTATAATGGCACGTTGGCGGTTGGAGGTGTGCATAAGTATATATTTCGCTCTGGCTTTGGCGGGTTGGTGGTGAAGCCAGCAAAGCATTACATCGAATTCCTGCACGGTTTCAGGCTGGTTGTTTTTTTTAACGATCATATCGCCCCGACCCACATCGATGTCGTCTTCCAAAGTCAAGGATACGGACATAGGTGCAAAAGCTTCCTGCACTATCTTCTCCCCTTCCAAAATGGATTTGATACGAGAAGTAAATCCGGAGGGCAATACTGTTACTTCATCCCCCACCCGATATATCCCGCTGCCAATACGTCCGGCATAGCCACGATAATCGCGAAAGGCTTCCCCTTGCGGACGAAGCACCATTTGCACGGGAAAGCGGGCATCCAATTTGTTGATGTCGCTGCTGATGTGGAGCGTTTCCAAAACGTGTAGCAATGCTGAACCTTGGTACCAATCCATGGTTGTGGCCCTGTTCACCACGTTATCTCCAAGCAAAGCGCTGATGGGGATAAACCGGATATCTTTTATAAAAAGCTTGGAGGAAAAGCCTTCAAACTGTTGAATGATGTTTTCAAAAATAGCTTCGGAATAGTCTACCAAATCCATTTTATTGATGCAAACGATAATATGCGGAATCTGTAAAAGGGAAGCGATAAAGGCATGACGCTTGGTCTGCTCCACAACCCCGTGACGCGCATCTATCAGGATAATGGCGGCGTTGGCGGTTGAAGCCCCAGTAACCATGTTACGCGTGTATTGTATATGCCCAGGCGTATCGGCAATAATAAACTTCCGTTTGGGAGTAGTAAAATAACGGTAGGCCACATCTATGGTGATGCCCTGCTCCCGCTCGTCTTTTAGTCCGTCAGTAAAAAGTGCGAGGTCAACCCCTTCGTGTCCCTTGCGCTTGCTACTGGCTTCTACGGCTTCCCATTGATCTTCAAAAATGGATTTGGAATCATACAGCAACCGCCCTATCAAAGTGCTTTTCCCGTCATCGACACTTCCTGCGGTGGTAAATCTGAGTAACTGATTATTTGAGATTTGCATAATGAACGTTGTTTATGGTATTAATTAAATTTATGCATTGAAAAATGGAGACCGGGAGAGCGGGCGAAAGGGCGAGTTTTGCCATTAATATCGATTACACCGACCATTTTTCCGGATTGATTAGCATCAATACCAACATCCCTATGATATGCTCATATTTATCATAAAGTTTTATATGAGTATTTTCACAAATATATCCACAAGCCAATGCATAGTCAAGCCAGGTTTGTGTTTCAGCAGCCTCTGCTTCAGTGTCGGAAAGTTTCGCAACAAACGATTTCGGATATCTCCTTTTTCTCCAAGTCTCGGCTAAATTTGCAGAAACAGAGCGTGAAGATCGAAGCATTTGATCTGTTAATGAATACCGCTCCTCTTTTGGAAATGATTTCAACAAATGAAAAATTTCCATACTAGTTTCAAATGAAAGTTGATAAACCCTCAATTCCTTATATGTTTTTATCTTTTTCATAATCAAAATATTAATTTTCAATCTTTAAAAACCCATTAAAACCACTGAGTTTCTATTTCAATGTCTCCCTCTCTCCCAGTCGCCAGGTCTCCAATTTCCTTTAAAAATACCCTTCCCGCTTCCTATCCTCCATACTCGTCTCGCTCCGCTTATCATCACTTCGGTTTCCGCGTTCGGTTTGCCTCATGGCGGCTACTTCGGCTACTATTTTTTCTAAAGTATCCGCTTCGGATTCAATTCCACCGGTGATGGTGATATCCCCCAGGGTACGGAAACGCAACTGTTTGATTTCGATTTTCTCGCCTGCCTCAAGTTTTAAATGTTCCGAAACGGGAATCCATGAGCCGTTGCGTAAAACTACTTCCCGTTTATGGGCAAAATAAAGCGATGGCATTTCAATCTTTTCACGTTCTATATAATTCCAAACATCCATTTCCGTCCAGTTGCTAATCGGGAAAGCACGGAAGTGCTCGCCTTCAAAATGTTTCCCGTTCAACAGATTCCAAAGTTCCGGCCGTTGGTTTTTTGGGTCCCATTGTCCAAACTCGTCCCGGTGGGAAAAAAACCTTTCCTTGGCTCGGGCTTTCTCTTCATCGCGCCTTCCACCGCCAATGGCACAATCTATTTTATTACTTTCGATGGCGCCCAATAAAGTATTGATTTGCAGTGAGTTTCTATTTGCATTTTTTCCCCGTTCTTCTGTTACTTTTCCTTCATCAATTGCTTTTTGAACAGAACCGATGAGCAGGGTCGCCCCCATTTCTTTCACCAGTTTATCGCGGAAAGATATGGTTTCGGGAAAGTTATGGCCGGTGTCTACATGCAATAAAGGAAAAGGGATTTTTGCCGGAAAGAATGCTTTTTTGGCCAAATGTGTTACGAGTATGGAATCCTTTCCGCCGGAAAATAAAATGACCGGGTTTTGGAACTGGGCCCATACTTCCCTAAGGATGAAAATAGCTTCAGACTCAAGTTCATCGAGATAATTAAGGTAATATTTACTCATTTCGCAATTTAAGTTTGGGGGCAAGTTGATTTAAAATTATTGCTACCGCTTCGTTGACGGGAATCAAACTGGTGTCAATTTCTATATCTGCGGCCCTCGGCGATTCGTATGGGGCATCAACCCCTGTGAAGTCTTGTATTTCCCCTGCCCTTGCCTTGGCATAAAGGCCCTTGGTGTCGCGGCGTTCGCATACTTCAATGGGGGTATTTACAAAAACCTCAACAAAGTTTGCATATCCCACTATCCGTTTTGCGTTCTCCCGCTCTTCGATATAAGGTGAAACAAAAGCCGCCAGCACTACCAAGCCTGCATCTACCATTAGTTTCGATGTTTCTGCGACACGGCGAATGTTTTCCCGTCGGTCTTCCTCCGAAAAGGAAAGGCCTGCGCTCAAACCATTTCTAACCGAATCGCCATCCAAAATATAAGTATGTATGCCCTTTTTAGCCAAAGCCATTTCCACTGCATTGGCAAGAGTGGATTTTCCGGAACCCGAAAGCCCTGTAAACCAAACCACGAAAGCGTTATGGCCATTTTGCTTTGCACGGGCTTCTTGTGTAATATTGAAATTGTGAGAAGCTATATTCATGTAGGTTGTACGATTTACGATTTAAGATTTTTGTTCCCTAAGCGAAGCCAAAGGGAGATTTTTGAAGTACGAATTTAGGAATAAAGTAATAAATGGATTTCGGAAAGTTTGGGAACATATTATAAATCATTCCACCAAAAAATAATTGTTCAATAAATTCTCTTTATTGTACCTAAGTGGTTCGTTGGTAACCATATCAATTACCGAAATGCCAACTGCTTGGCAAATGGCCTGCCCGGCAGCCGTGTCCCACTCCATTGTCGGGGCAAAACGCGGGTAAATATTAGCCGCACCCTCGGCCACCAAACAAAACTTTAAAGAACTTCCCTTGGAAACAAGTTCCACTTCTCGGGATTTTTTTTTATTTGAAATAAATTCCTCTGTTGCCTCATTACGGTGCGAACGGCTGCCCACTATTTTTAAAGGAATTTCATCTTTTGGCGCAGGTTTTATGACAACGGCATTTTTATAAATATCTTCAGATGCGGTTATTTCATTCTCCAAAATCAGTTTATAAGAAGACATCCCATCAGCCGTTGTAAAGTAAAGCGTTTTTGAAACGGGCACATAAATAACGCCAAGTACAGGGTTGCCATCCACGATCAACGCGATGTTTACGGTGAATTCTCCATTGCGTTTTATGAATTCCTTGGTACCGTCCAGCGGGTCCACCATCCAACAGGTTTTCCAGTTTTTTCGCTCCGCATAATCAATTTGCCTATTCTCTTCGCTAATGATGGGAATGCCGGTTTCTTTAAGGTGATTCATAATCACTTCATTTGCTTTTTGGTCTGCAACTGTGAGTGGTGAATTATCAGTTTTTAGCACCGATTCAAAATCTGTGGCATAAACTTTCATAATCTCAATACCCGCAAAAATGGAAGCTTGAATTGCAATAGAAAGGTATTTGTGCATATACTTTTTTAAGTGGGAAAGGTAATCAATTTGCTTCCTTTAGAGAAATGAGACGGACTATCTTCGGCTACACCAATTGTTATTGGCACCTTCAAACCTTCCGTTAAAAAAACATTAAACATTCCCATAAAACAATTGCAACGTTTAACTTTGGGTTCAACCACTTTAAAAAAACCAAAATCATGGATTACCTCAATCTCAACAAGGCAAAAGTAACCAAAACGGTAAAAGAACTCGACATACTTTTGGCCGACTATCATTTATATTATCAAAAACTTCGGAATTTCCATTGGAATATAGTTGGGCGGCATTTCTTTGACCTTCACATAAAATTTGAAGATATGTATGAGGATGCCAAAATAAAGGTGGACGAGATTGCAGAACGTATCCTTACCCTGCGCTACCAGCCTACCAGCAATTTAACCGATTACCTTAAAATGTCCGGCATAAAGGAATCTTCTTCCGCAACAAAGGATTTGGACATGGTAAAAATTCTGCTGGAAGATCATGGGAAAATATTGAAACAGCTCCGAAAAGTTAAAGATACCGCCGAAGATGGCAAGGACGAAGGCACAATGGATTTAATGGGCGGCTACATCCGTCAACTGGAAAAAACCAGTTGGATGCTGGACGCTTGGTGCATGAAAAATACTGACAATCACCCCGAAGCTTAGTTGTTTATGGGTTTAGGTTCTGCCTTCCCGGTTTGAAAATATTTAAACCCCTTTCCAGGTTTTATAGCTTTGAAAGGGTTTTCCTTTTTAAAATTCAACCCTCAATACTCACTAACCCTTACTACTCACTACTCACTACTATTTAGAAACTAAATCCCAGCCCAAAACTGTATCGCGTTCCTTCTTCGGAATTGAAAGCGGAAAAGGTGCCATTAAGGCCTCCCAAGCCTTGAACCCACAATCCACCACCGCGAGAGTTGTGCCATTTATTGGAATCAACTTGTGGTATCCAGACCCTTCCTAGATCTCCCCCAACATAAATACCTATTTGTATTGGGAACAGGCCTAAATTGAATTCATCAAAACTGTAACGAACGTCCGCACTTCCACCCAATAATGTTTTGCCGGTAAATCTTTCTTCCCGAAAACCACGAAGGCCGGTCTCACCACCCAGAGAAACCGCTTGGTAAAACTCAAAAAGTCTCCCAAAGTTTTGTTGGTAACGCACATTTGTTTTCAAAACAAGTTTACGGTTGGTGATCAAAGTGTTGTAAAAACCGATGCTGGTTTTCAAAAAACCAAAAACCCGTTCGTTGTCCTGTAAATTATCAGTAACCCCTAAATTAAGATCAAAAAGCATCCCAACCGTTGGATTGTAAATATTATCAAAGCTGCGGTATTGATACATCCCTTCGGCAGTGACAAAATACTTGGTATCCCCACCTTCAATAATCTGTAACTGATTCACCAAACTGCTTGGGGAACTGTTTACCGTTATTGCTTCAACATTTCCTTGAAGCTTAAATATGCTACCAAAACTACTGTTGCGCAGCAACCCAGCATTCACTTTAAAAGTTTGCAGTTCCACCCTGTTAAAATCAAAGCCTTTTTCATCTTGCGGATTTATTGTTTCGTTACCATATCCAAAATAGTTCACATTATAATTGGGACTGGTGGCTCTTGCGCCCAAATAAAGGTTGAGGTCATTTCTAATATTGGCAAACTCCCCGGAATAGGAAAGGTCAAAACTGGAAGTATCAAAATAAAAACCCCCATTCAAAATATGCTTTTGTGAAAAAGGATTTCGCTGAAAGTTATCAATCCTGTAAATATATTGGAAAGCAGCCCGAAAACCATCGTCTGGATTATACCCAAACGCAGGAACTACCGAATGGTCTCGGATTATTTGTTTTCGATGATCATAAGTGTTAAGGGTGTAAACATCGGTGAAACGAAGGCTTCCCCCTTTTTTAGTTTCCACAGTACTTGGCATTTCTTCGTGATCGTAAACTTTCACCCTTCTACCCTCTTTCAAACGATATATATCGATACCATAACTTCCAATAAGTCTGAGGTATATCAAATTATCCTCCTTACCCTTCACTTCAAATATATCATCTCCCCCAAGGCCATAAACCCAAATTTCCCTTGTATCTGAATGTTTATAATTACGGTTCAATAAGGTGTCTGTTTTGATGCCGTCCACCAAACGGAACGATTTGATATTTGTTTCTCCCTTTGGCAAGCGGGTAATTTCAAAAAAATCGTTACCATCAGTACCCACAATGTTTTGATGCCCTGAAAGATAGGTATAGTAACGGTCCGCAATATCGGTCAGGTTCTTGCGCCTGCCTTTAAGTTTTGTTTTAATGTCTTCAATAGTTTCGTCCCGCACTTCCTCGGGAATTGAATTGAAGGCCTCCTCGATCACTTCATCTGTTAGTTTTTTTTGTATCTGCTCGGCGGAATAAATCCATTGGTTTCTTCCGGAACGCTGAAGCAGGGCGCGATCCAAAATTATTCCTTCTTCATTGAACCATTTTAAATCCGATAAGTTTTCGTTATAGATGTGTGATTGTCTAGTGCCTCCAAAAATAGTTTGTGCAATGTCCAAAATGTTGCCGTCAAAACTAGAAAAAGCATCCTCACGGTTCCTGGGTATTGGCACATACACATTTTTACCATAACGGTTATAATATTCGGCCCAGCGCCAATGATCACTTTCACGGTCCCAGTCGCCAATGAGCATATCGAACAAACGGGAGGTGATATAGTTTTCTTCATCCAATACAATTTCCTGATTCTTCCTAAGCTTGTTTAGTATGTCATCGGTTGTACCAATATCATCAGCATAATTGAATACTTGGTCGCCCTCATTTTTTTCGGTTGGTTCTATGGAAAGCAAGTAAAGGTCGTCCCCAAAATTTTCGTTGTATTCGCCCAAAGCTTGTTGTTTGGGGACATAAAAAAGTGCGGGGTCAGTATAAAAAACATCAATGGCCCTTGCCATAGTTGGGATTGCCATCACCGCATAGGGGTGTGAAGCCGTATAAAAATCTCTATTATAAGAGTTCGAAGCTTTAAGCGTAGGGGTTTCCTCAATATTTTCCGATGCCACCTGTTCCTTATAAACAATTTTTTGGGAAATCTTCAAGGCGTTTTTAGACAAAGAGCGCAAACTGTATTCATTGCCATATTTATCCTTAAGAAGAAGCGAATTGTAGGCCCTATCACCATTTTCACGGATGGGCACAAGACCGCCAAAAACACTGTCTAGTTTGGCCACTTTTGCTGTTACGGGTTGCGAATAAGCGTCTTTATATTTTGCCCCCCATACAGTTTTAAAAAACAAGGCTTCATTAATGGTATCTTGGGTATA
>JBBQUI010000046.1:0-18867 GCA_038212575.1 Flavobacteriales bacterium | reverse complement strand
AAAAAGTGAATCATCCTTTTGAATATTAGTTCATTTTTGAAGGTTCACCTTCGCCAAGGCTTCGGTGAACAGAGGTGCAAATGTAACCAATTTTGAAGAAATTTTAATCACATAAAAACAGGAGATATTTGTTTTTTAAGTTTGTTTTAAACTTCTGGTTTCAAGGCTTTAAAAATTAAACTTATAGAGTATCTTTCGCATTCCAAATTTTAAAAAACAAATCATGAAATTTAAAAAATTACTTTTCGCGACATTTATGTTGCTAAGTATGGCATTTTATGCCCAGCAAACCTTTCCTCCAAATGAGGTAATAGTCGGAACTTTTATAGGCAAAACAATCCCTTTGCGCGAATTTGCAACAAAGGAGGAAGACCTTAATCAAAGTATTAAGGAAATTAAAGTGGTGCAAAACCATCCAAGGTATCACGAACAGGTAAATGCCAATGCACTGCCAAACGGTTTTGATCAAACTGTACAAAAGAATTTTGGAAATGTCCAAACCAGGGCTTTGGAGCAAAATTTTATAGGTGCATCTTCTTCAGAGTCTGGATTTGTTCCGCCAGATCCCACAGGTGCCGTTGGTCCTAACCATTACGTTCACGCTGTAAACTCTATTGTGAAAATATTCGACAAAACTGGAAACTTGTTGGTAGGGCCAGTAGCATTGGGGACTTTTTTGGGAATTGGTTCCAATTCCGGCGATCCGATTGTGCTTTACGACCAATTGGCGGATCGTTGGTTTGTAAGTGAATTTGGTTCCGGGAGCAATTCATTGGCTATAGGTGTTTCAGAAACTGGAGATCCAACTGGCGCATATAATGTATATCAATATTCTTTCGGAAGTTTTCCAGATTATCCCCACTACAGCGTTTGGCATGATGCATATTATCTTTCCGCCAATATTGGAACCACCAATAAAGTTTACGCAGTGGAAAGAGACGTAATGCTGGCAGGTGGACCAAGCCCAAAAATTGTTGGGTTTCCACTTCCGGGAATGGTACAAAATAATAATACAGTATTAAGTCCAGAGCCAGCGAATTTATTGGGCACTACATTTCCAGCAGATGTTCCTGGGTATATTACATATTTACAGGATGATGGTTGGTCCGGTGTAACATTCGACCACTTGAAAGTTTGGGAAATTGAATTGGACTGGAACACAACAAGTAATTCCACAATATCAGCTCCTTTGGAAATACCCACAGCGCCATTTAACTCGGTATTTGCTCCTTTCGGAACTGGAGATGTGCAGCAACCGGGTACAAGCCAAAAAATTGATATGATTGGTGGTGTAATTTCATACGCTCCAAACTATAGAAGTTTTGCGGGCCACAACAGTTGGGTGATTACATTTAATACAGATATTGACAACAACGATACTTCTGGGGTTAGATGGATTGAATTGCGAAACGATGCTTCAAATCCGTGGTCTATTTATCAGGAAGGAACTTATGCACCCGCAGACGGAAACAGCCGTTTTATGGGAAGTGCGGGAATGGATGCTGCCGGAAATATTGGTTTGGCATTCAACATTGCAAGTGCAACGCTTAAGGCAGGAATTAGATATACGGGAAGATTTGACGGAGATCCATTAGGGCAAATGACGGTTGCGGAAACCGAGATAATCCAAGGAGTTGGCGTGCAAACATTTACCAATAGATTTGGCGATTATTCACATTTAACATTGGATCCGGATAACTTTACCTTTTGGTTCACCGCGGAATATTTTTCTTCTAATAATAATTGGAGAACACAGATAGCAGCTTTTACATTGTCTGGCGGTTTTGCCAATGATGTTGGTGTAAATGCACTGATTCAACCCGTAAATGGTCTTTTAACCAATGCTGAAACAGTTGAAGTAAGTATCCGAAATTTTGGAAGCAGCTCCCAAACAAATATTCCTGTGCAACTAAGAGTAGATGGGAATTTAATAGCATCGGAAACATTTACTGGAACTATTACATCGGGCAATACAGCAACTTATTCTTTTGCCCAAACTGTAGATTTGTCAAACGCTGGTCAAACTTATTCCATTGAAGTAAGAACCAATTTAGCTGGAGATGAGTTCCCAGCAAATGACCCTTTCACAAAAAACATTACAAATCTTTTGGCTAATGACGTGGGTGCGATTGAAATTACCGCGCCGGTTTCTGGTCCAGGTTTGGGTAATGAAACCATAACCGCGACAATTAAAAACTTTGGTGCTACTACACAGTCAAACTTCAACTTACAATATGTTATTGACGGCGGAACACCAGTAATTGAAACGTTTGCTGGCCCCATTGCTTCTGAACAGGAAGTCAGCTATAGCTTTGTTCAAACTGCAGATTTTTCAGCTTTAGGAATTTATAATGTTACCGTTTCAACTTCATTGGCTAGTGATGCAAATGCTGCCAATGATGCTGTAACTGCAGTAATTGAAAATGTTTTGTGCCAACCCAATTTAGATTGTTCTTTTGGTGATGGTTTCCAGTTATTTTCAGTTGCTGAGATTAACAATCCATCCGGTTGTGAAGGGTATGCTGATTTTACAAACTTGGTAGCCAATTTAGCACCAAACAGTACCAACCCATTGACAATAACTACTGGCTATGGGGATCAATTCGTAAAAGTTTGGATTGATTATAATGACGATTCAACTTTTACTGCAAATGAAGTGGTTGTAAATAATGTTGTAATAGCACCCGGTCAAGGAGCTGGAACTTACACACAAACAATGGATTTAGTTGTTCCCCCTGGGGCTGCAATTGGGCCACACAGAATGCGCGCCAAAACAAACTGGCAGGCGCCAGTACCTCCCGATGCTTGTGAAGAAACTTCTTTTGGCGAAACCGAAGATTATACAGCAAATATTGGAACTCTTGGCGTTAATGACTTTTCAATCAGAAATGGTGAATTGATTATTACTACCGAAGGCAATAAAGAATTTGAGGTAACTTTGGTTACTGCTTACGATGGACAAGCCTACATAGCTGTTTACAACATGTTGGGCCAACAACTTAAAGTGAAAATGCTAAGTAAAATGGGTGATTCATTTAAAGCTAGACTGGATATGGGCGAAGTTGCAAGTGGAGTGTATCTTGTGAGGGTTGGAGGAAAAGAAACAAAATCCTTCAAAACTGGAAGAATTATTGTTGAATAGTTCTAGTCTTTAGTTTATCCTGAGCGAAGCCGAAGGGCTCGAACGGACATCAATTAATTGAAAAATCAAAGAATAGAAAAGAGCGGGTTTTTCCCGCTCTTTTCTATTTTAAAATAAAGTAATTACTCTTTTTTCTGAAGCAGTGATATATAAAATCCATCAAAGCCGCTTTTGCTGGGCATTATTTTTTCTTCATTTAGCAGTGTAAAGTTTTTTCCTTCATCTCTAGCCAAAAAAGCTTTCACTTGCATTTCGTTTTCCGAAGGAAGAATGGAACACGTGGCATAAACCAACTGCCCGCCCGGTTTTACCATTCGTGAATAACTATCCAGCAATTCTTTTTGTGTAGCACGAATCTTGTCCAAAAATTCAGGTTGCAGCTTCCACTTTGCGTCTGGGTTTCTTTTCAAAACGCCCAAGCCGGAACAGGGAGCGTCAATCAAAACCTTATCGGCTTTGTCAATTAATTTTTTTATCACTTTCGTGGAATCAATAACGCGCGTTTCAATATTGAAAATATCGTTTCTACGGGCACGACGTTTCAGTTCGTTAAGCTTGTTTTCATAAATATCCATTGAAATCAGCTGCCCTTTATTTTCCATCATTGTTGCAATGTGAAGACTTTTTCCGCCGGCACCTGCACAAGCGTCAATAACACGCATTCCCGGTTTTGCGTCGAGTATTTCTGCAACTTTTTGCGAAGAAGCATCCTGCACTTCGAAAAATCCATTCTTAAAGGCATCAGTTGTAAAAACATTGGCACGCTCTTTCAATTTTAAAGCATCGGGATAGCCTTTTAAGATTTCGGTTTCAATCTCTAAATCAGCTAATTCATTTTGAAGCTTTTCAACTGTAGTTTTTAATGTATTTACGCGTAAAACTACATCGGCCTGCTGGTTTAAAGCAGCAATTTCCTTATCCCATTTCTTGCCCAATTCCTTGTGGCCCAATTCATCCAACCAATCGGGGATGGATTCGCGGTACTTTCTGATTTTTGAAAGTTCGTCAAACTTTCCTTTTATGCGGCGGGTTGGCGTATCTTCAAACTGTTTCCATTCTGGGATTGCAATTCCATTAAGCGTTGCCCAAACTGTAAACAATCTGAATAAATTTGGACGGTCAAACGGTTCGCGCACTTCGGCAATTTCGGAGTACAATCGTTTCCATCTCACAATATCGTAGGTGGTTTCAGCAATAAAACCGCGGTCGCGAGCGCCCCAGCGTTTATCGCGTTTCAATGTGTTTTTCAGCACTTTGTCTGCTTGCTTGTTTTCATTGAAAATTAAGTCAAGGGAATCTATGGTGGCGAATACGAGGTTTCTGTGTAGTTTCATTTTTAAATTTTTTTACCACGAATACACGAATGTTTTTGTAGAATAATCGTGTATTTGTGGTTAATTTTAATGCAACAGAATATTATAAAACTTCTGCGGATGCAAAGGTATCTTTTTAATGTTAGATTTTAGAAATAGGAAATAGGAAATAGGAAATAAGAAATAGGAAATGCGAAATGCGAAATACAATATACGAAATACGAAATAATGAATCAATATTGTTCAATAAATGTGAAGCAATATCTTGGGAGGCTTTAAAAGATATGCAGTCCGCCGCGGCAGACTAGACTTTGGATAAGGTCTATTTTAACTTATATTAAATGCGTAACAGCATACTGTCCGCCACGGCGGACAAAATATTGGTAATTCAAGAATCCAATTGAATCAATGACCCGTAGGGACGTCATATTACTTTTGGCGGTACAATACTGATATCGAGTCCCAAATTAACAAATCCGAATTAACGAATCCCAAATTAACAAATCCCAATGCTTATTGCTACTTTTGAAAAAAATAAAATCGATGCGTTTTGTAATTGTGATGTTTGCTGTATTTCTACTTTTTTCCTGTGAAAAGAAAACTGAAATTGAATTCAATTCAGTGAAAATAACTCCGGTTTTTATAGATAGTTTGAGCATTCGCGCCATTCAGCCTTTAGACGAAAACAGAGTTTGGTTTGCCGCTGACAAAGGAAAAGTAGGCCTAATAGATGGGGATACGCCAAAACTTGCAGTTATAAAATATGGAGATTCGTTGCTTCATTTTCGGTCAATCGCTGTCAATAAAGACGCTGTTTTTGTTTTAAGTATTGCGAATCCTGCAGTACTTTATAAAATTGGTTTCAACGGCTCTGAAGCTACCAATATTGAAGAAGTTTATAATGAAAAGGGCGAAAACGTCTTTTACGACTCCATGAAATTTTGGAACGAAAACGAAGGAATTGCCATTGGCGACCCTATTGAAAACTGTATGTCCATAATCATAACCCGCGACGGCGGAAACACTTGGGAAAAACTTTTATGTGAAAATCTTCCGAAAGTTGGAAGGGGCGAAGCAGCCTTTGCAGCAAGCAATTCCAACATAGCAATTTTTGGCGACAACGCCTGGGTGGCAACGGGTGGAAGTAAATCACGTGTTATGCACACAGCAGATAAAGGCAAAACTTGGGAAATCTTTGATACGCCAATCGTTCAAGGCAAGGCAATGACAGGCATTTATAGCATCGACTTTTTGGATGAAAACAACGGAATTATTTTTGGTGGCAACTGGGAAGACAAACCTTTTAACGAGGGAAACAAAGCAATAACCAAAAATGGCGGAAAAACGTGGAAACTGATTGCGAATGGAAAAGAACCCGGCTATCGTTCCTCCGTAAAATATGTTCCCGGGACAGAAGGGCAGGGGATAGTAGCCGTTGGCTCCCCCGGAATTTCCTTTAGTGGTGATGGTGGAAAAAACTGGAAAGAACTTTCAAAAGAAGGCTTTTTCGCAATTGAATTTGTGAATGACAGTGTTGCTTTCGCTTCCGGAAATAATAGAATTTCTAGATTGGTTTTTAGGAAATAGTTCGTATGTCAGGTTGAGCGCAGTCGAAACCCTTTAGCACTTCGACTGCGCTCAGTGTGACATTTGAATTAAAAATATTATTTTTCTGAAATTGTCAAATCCGTAGCATCATTCTTCGGCAATAAAACTTGTAGCAACACTGCAATTCCCATTACCAAAGCGCAACCCACTAAATTCAGCCATAAATAGGGCATAAGGTCTATATACCAAATGTAGATTATAATAAGTTGGGTGATAATGGCTGCTATAAAAACCGCTCTGCTGCTAACATATTTTATAAAGAAAGCCAAAAGGAAAATTCCCAGAACATTTCCGTAGAAAATAGATCCGATAATGTTTACAAGTTGGATAAGATTGTCGAATAAAGGTGCAGAACATGCTACTATTATTGCGATTATTCCCCATAAAAGTGTAAATCCACGGGAAGCGGTAACGTAATGTTTTTCCCTCTTTCCGGGAACATTCCGTTTGTAAAGATCTATGGCGGTGGTGCTGCCCAAAGCGTTCAGTTCTGCCGCTGTTGAAGACATAGCTGCACTTAAAATAACAGCTAAAAGCAAGCCTATCAATCCGCGTGGAAGATTGGTTAAAATGAAATGTATAAAAACGTAATCCTTATCGTTTGTTTCTGCATTTGGATTTGCTTTTTTGATTACAGCCACTGATTGTTCCCGCAACTGATCTTCGGACGAATTCAATGCTTTTATTTCCTTAACGTAGTTTTGTTTTTCAAGTTCTGTTTCAGCTTTTGAGTAATCAATTTGTGTTGCAGCGAGTTGTTCGTCAATAGCCTCTTTCTTTACCTCCAAAGCCTTGTACTCACCAGCATATTCAGATTTTTTCACGTCTTTTACTGCAGCCGGATTGAAGTGTAATGGCGAACTGTTAAATTGATAAAAAACAAAAACCATTACGCCAACCAAAAGGATGAAAAACTGCATCGGTACTTTCAGCAGCCCGTTCATTATTAAACCCATTTGACTTTGTTTAACGCTTCTTCCCGACAAGTAACGCTGTACTTGGCTTTGGTCTGTACCAAAATAGGAGAGGGCCAGAAAAGTACCACCAATGATACCGCTCCAGAAAGTGTAACGATTGTCAAAATCAAACGAAAAATCGAGAATGTCCATTTTGCCATTGGCACCAGCAATTTCAAGCGCTTTGGTGAAGGAAATATCCAGCGGCAAATAATTCAGAATCAATAAAAAGGCAACCAGCATTCCAAAGAAAATAACCCCCATTTGTTGTTTTTGGGTAACGCTCACGGCCTTCGTTCCTCCGCTTACGGTGTAAATAATCACGAGCACCCCAATGATGATGTTTAAATGGATAAGGTTCCAACCCAAAACGGCGGAAAGAATAATGGAAGGTGCGAAAATGGTAATTCCGCAGGCTAGTCCACGTTGAATCAAAAAGAGGATTGCGGTTAGGGTTCTGGTTTTTTTGTCGAAACGAGTTTCAAGGTATTCATAAGCCGTGTAAACATTAAGCTTGTGATAAATTGGGATAAAAACCAAACATATAACAACCATTGCAATAGGAAGTCCAAAATAAAACTGGACAAATCCCATCCCGTCGTGAAATGCCTGTCCGGGCGTAGAGAGAAATGTGATTGCACTCGCCTGTGTTGCCATAACACTCAGCCCAATTGTCCACCAATGCGCCGTATTTCCCCCTTTTAAATAATCGCCCACATCTTTTTGTTGGCGAGATTTCCACGTGCCATAAAGCACAATGAATAGTAGCGTTCCAATTAAAACTATCCAGTCAATCTGCTGCATTTAGGCGAAGTTTTGCATTAATAAATAAAACAGATAGATGTAAACAGCATTGATCAGAAGCACCAAAGTGTAGCTCCATTTCCAGACGAATTTTTGTTTTTCTTCGTTCACGTTTTCAAAAATTATTTACCGATTGAAAGCATATTTGCAAACAGTCTATAAGCTCCAGGAACTCCTGCGGGAAGTTCTCGGAAAAAGCTTAATCCCGTATAAATGTAATATCCTTTTCCGAATTTGGCCACAATTAACGAGCCTTTTGTTTGGGCTTCGCCTTTGTCGTGCATTCCGAGGATTGGGGTGAATTCTTTTGCCCATTCATCCGGAAAATAAAGTCCGCGTTCCTGAACCCAACCTTCAAAATCTTTTTTGGTGATTTTATTCGGAGTGTTCAAAAGCGGATTTTCGGGAGCAAGAATTTTTACTTCGGAAAATTCGTCCGTTACGCGATCGCGGGAAAGTTTTAAGGAATAGGGCGCAAGATTTTCAGTTACCAAACTGTGATTGGTGTTGTATTGAACAATCATTGTTCCGCCATTTTCAACATATTTATTCAGAACTGGTTGTGCAAAAGTGAGTTCGGGCACGGTGTTATAGGCACGGATTCCAACTACAATTGCATCAAAATTCTGAAGGCTTTTTTCTGAAATGTTTGTAGGATCAATCGTAGTAACCGAATAACCAATCTGCTTCAAACTTTCGGGAATTGCATCACCAGCGCCGTTTATGTAACCAATATTTTGTCCTTTTTTCTGAATGTCGATCTTCGCGATTTTAGCTTCCGAAGGGAATAAAACGCTTTGGTAGGGAATGTGTTCGTAATCAATAATTACCAATTCTTTATCAAATGTTTGACCGTCCACATTAACTACAGGTTTTAGATAGCCCTCGCTTTGTACATTGGGAGGAGTTACGGTAAAATTAAAAGTTTGCGTTTCGCCATTTCTATTAAGCTGAAATGATTGCTGTGCAGGTTGAACTTTCCAGCCATCGGGATGTTGCAAAGAAACATTTCCCGATATACTATCCTTTCCAGCACGAACAATTACTGAAACATTTTCTGAGGCATTGCTGGCAAAAATCAAGACCTTTTCAGGAATTGAGGCGGTAACTTCCGGCAACACTTCCAACGGGCGATAAACTTCGCCTTTAACAGGGTCGTTGAATTTATAAATTATATTCTTTGTGAATGGAACGGTTGTATTTCCAAATTGTAGCTCAAAAACCAATTTCTCAAGTGGTGGTGTTTCCGGTAAACCAATTAATTCTTCCGGTGCAACGTACATTCCCACAGTCCCTTTTTCATTCAGCCAATAAGGCGAAGAGTAGGGAGGATCGTGTTTGGCGGAATTAACTGTGATTTCTATCTTTTTTTCATCGTTAAAAGGAAGCATTTCCGATTCATTCCAAAGTATTTTTCCTTCAGAATTTTTTATTGATTTTAATACTACATCACTTTTTCCACGATTGATGGCTTCAATGTTTACCTTAAAATTTTGGTTTAGATTTACTGAATTTTCTTCGGAAGCGGCTTCAATGAAAATTCCTCCACAGTCCAAAATGAGCTGTTGCAGTTGCTCGAGCTTTATGTTTCGCCAATGCCCATCCTTCAAATTTGAAACCAAAGGATAGGCTTTCAACAATTGCGGCAGCATTTCCGAAGGGTTTTTAAAATTGAAATTTTCTTCCAATGGATTTAAAATTGCGCCGATTGCATTTCCACCCTCAAGTCGAGACCAATTGGTATTTATTCCTTCAAAAAGATTATTTTCTGAAGGTTTTGTGCCTTCTAAAAGTTCTAGAAATTCGGTTTCAGTTCCGCGCGAACCCGTGCTCCCAAATCCCTGCGATTTGTGCATACTTCGACTTAAAGAAGCTATTTCGCCATTGGAAAGGCCGAGTTCGGGAAAATAGTTTCCTGTTTCAACCGAAACGAGTCTCGATTTATCTGCGTTGTCAAATTTTTCCTTGCTTCCGTAGAACCACCACGAAGTGTTGAAAAACAATCGCTGCGGTTTCCAAACGCCGTATTCTTCCGCAGATTTTGGAAACTTTGAAGCGTTGTCAACATTATCAAAAGCCTCCACACTTAACATTGCGGACGCTGTGTGGTGGCCGTGCGTGCTGCCCGAACTGCGATGGTCAAAACGATTGACTATAACGTCTGGTTTAAATTTGCGAATGGTCATCACCACATCACCCAAAACATCATCGCGGTTCCAAAATTCAAAAGTTTCATCGGGATTTTTGCTGTAGCCAAAATCATTTGCGCGCGTGAAAAATTGGTGTCCGCCGTCAATTTTTCGTGCTGCCAAAAGTTCCTGCGTACGGATAACGCCCAAAAGCTCTCGTAGTTCGGGTCCAACCAAATTCTGTCCGCCATCGCCGCGAGTTATAGAAAGGTATGCCGTGTTTGCGTGCACATCATTCACCAAATAGGAAATGAGCCGTGTATTCTCGTCATCGGGATGTGCGGCAATATAAAGTGCAGAACCAACAAAATTGAGTTTTTGAAGGGAATGGTAAATTTCGGAAGCGGCAGGTTTTTTAGGGGCTTGGGCGGTAGCAGCTATTGTAAAAAATAAAAATAAAAGTCTGTAAAAAAATGTTTTTTGCATAAAAATAGTGCTGATTTATTCGAAACCCTTCAAAGATACTTATTTGTGAAAATTAATCGTGAGGCAAATCTTCCTTATTTTTATCAAGCTCGTGTTGTTGTTGTTCATAAAATTCATCGGTCTTCATAATACTCACGCCTTTTTGAAGCATCATACTGTTTGGATAAGTAATGATTTCGTTATTGGTTGTGTGAAGAATTATATGAAATGTTTTAATGTCCTCAATAATTCCTTCGCAGGGCACTTCTTTATCGTGTATTTTTATATAATCGCCAATCTTATATGGAAAGGTGAAAAACATAATTACACCGCTGGTAATGTTACTGAGGATAGACCATTGTGCAAAAAAAGCAATCCCAATTACCGCAAAGACTGAAGACATAACAAGTCCTAGATTTCTGAAATCAACGCCCCAGATTAATATAAAACCCAAAATAATTAAAAAGAACACAGCGAAATCCACGTGCTTCATTATTAGACCCGTACGGTGCTCAAGCCGCTCAATTTTTTTGGCATAATTGCGAATGGTCTTTTTAAGGATAAACCTTAAAAGCAGCAGTACCACAATCAAAATCACAGATTCTATAAGTTGAAAGGAATATTCTTTTAAATCTAATTCTATCATAATTATAAATATTAGAGGCCAAGGGAATCCCGAAGATGTGCGAACTCATTTCTGTTTTCGTTCCAGTATGCACTTCGAATTCTTTTCAGTTTTACGGCAGTGGTTTTCAGTCTTAACGTATCATTTTGGTCGGCAGCGTTCACTTCTTCCCACTTTTCAATTTCATACGGAAAAGTACTATTGAAGAACAGCATTAACTGTCGCTGCAAATCGGGATAATTCAAGGTGTAAATTGTGATTGAATCGCCCTGTTTTAAACTGGCGAAAGCATTGTGCTCCTTTATTTCTTTGTGCCGAAGCCGTAAATATTCAAACGAAGGAATAATCATTACATCGCCCGTGGGTAATTCCTCAGGATTGATACGGATTAGGTTCCAGAGTTCGTTTTCTAACCAGGTTTTTGGCAATGAAATCTTTTGATCCGCTTCGCCTTCAAAATAGGAATGGCTCTCTATCTCAAAATTATCGCGATTATTGAGCTGCATATAAACTTGTCCACACCATTCCTGCACGCCATTGGTCACTTTCAGTGGATGGCCGGTGTTTGAAATGGGGCTAAAAGTGCTGCTCATTATAGAATACGGATAAATACCTGTATTGAAATTCTTCATTTGGTTCAGTTTCATAACTGAAATATTTTCTTCGGAAGTGTTGTTTGCTTTTACTTGCTTATTTGGCAGAAAATCTTCCGTTACAAAAATGTTTACAGCGGTGCCCTGGCGGATCTCACCGTAGCGTTCCTGCATTAGCTGATAGGAGGTGACCTCAGCTTTCCCATCGAACCAATAATCTTTAAATTCTTTTGAAACAGTTCTCGGCGTCGCGGTTTTTGATTCCTTTTTTTTATCTGAAATGGTTTCGGAACTGTTTTTTTCTTCTGAAGAATTACAGCCGACAAAGACAATAAAAAGTAAGAAAAGGGAAAGGATTTTGAAATTGTTCATTTCTGGCAGAATTTGTTCAAAAATACCAAAAATTCAACGGTCTGCAATCTCGGTTAACGTTTTATAAACAAGTCGCGTTGGCAGGCCCATTACGTTGAAGTAGCACCCTTCTATTTTTTCGATGCCAATGTAGCCTATCCATTCTTGAATGCCGTAGCTTCCGGCTTTATCAAATGGCTTGTAGTTTTTTAAATAATAATCTATTTCTTCTTCGGAAAGGGTTTTGAACCAGACTTTGGTAACATCGTTCACAGTTCTTTGAAATTCTTTTGAAGTAAAGCAGACCGAAGTGATTACCTCGTGCATTTGTGAGCTCAAATTGCGGAGCATTTGTTTTGCTTCCTCAAAATCTTTCGGCTTTCCGAGTGCTTTTCCGTCCAACCAAACAATGGTGTCGCTTGTAATAAGAATATCATTTTCTTGTAAATCAGTAAAAACGGATGCTTTAAGTTGTGAAAGATAATCTGTTATTTCTGAATGCTTTAGATTCAAAGAATAAGTTTCTTCAACTTCTTTCACTTGAATCGTAAAATCCAAATCCAGTTCCTTAAAAAAAGTTTGTCTTCGTGGCGAACCGGAAGCGAGGATGATGTTATAATTATTTATTTTTTTGCGAAGCATATTCTATAATTCAAGGTTCAAGGTTCAAGGTTCAAGATTCAAGGTTCAAGATTCAAGGTTCAAGATTCAAGGTTCAAGGTTCAAGGTTCAAGGTTCAAGGTTCAAGGTTCAAGGTTCAAGGTTCAAGGTTTTCTCTGTGAAACTTTGTGGTTCTTCGTGTAACTCTGTGTAGTAGCCCCCGCTGAAAGCCGCAAAGTTTGAAAATCCATTTAATTCAAAATTACAAACTGAAACAACGGAATGGAGCAAATGCCCAAAAGCATTATGAATTTTAAAACATTTGAAAGAAACGCATATTGCTTTGCTGTTTCAGCACCCCAGGCTTTTATGCAAAAATACATCAGTGGAGCAACGATTGCAAACAGGAAGTACAACAATAAAACTTGGTGATTGTATAAATATTGATACATATAAAACACAACGCCCAAAACCATAAAAACGCCCAAAAGAAACACAATCATTATTGTTCTTTTTCTACCGAGGACAATGGCTAACGTGTTCATTCCGCCTTTTTTATCGCCATTAATATCCTGTAAATCTTTCACAATTTCGCGGATGAGATTGATGAAAAATGCAAATAGCGAATAATGCAGAACTATTTTGAAAACTGCCGATTGTTCAGTTTGATTCTGTGCTGTAATTGCAGGAAGAAGATCAAACAACGCCACGATTATTAAACTCATTGCAACCAAACACGAAATTAAAAGATTCCCAATTAACAACATGCCTTTCAAATAGGAAGCATATAAATAAAGCAATGCCGAGAAAACAATGAAAAGAGCTGCAAAACCTGATTTTCCGATGCTATTGGAAAGGTAAAAGCCTATCGTAACCCCAATAACATTTAAAATTATAAACAATCGATTTGCAGTTCTTTCCGAAATCTTTTTGTTGATTAAAACTTTGCTCGGTTTGTTTATTTTGTCGATCTCCACATCATAAATATCGTTGATGATATTGCCAGCCGCGGCGATGCAAAGTGTAGCGATAACAAGTAGTGCAAAGTGAAAAGTATTTAAAGTAGTTTCTAAACCAATTGGATAGAACAGACCGTATTTGATAAAAATCTGCACCAAGGCAATGAAGAGTAGGTTTTGGTAGCGGATAAGACTTAAGTAGTTCAAGGTTTCAGGTTTCAGATTGCAAGTTTTCTTTTTGCTGAATTCAGAGTTTAATCATATTTCGCGCTCACGCCGTTGGTTGCCATCCACTTTCCCTGTACTTTCAGCACTTGTTCAATAACATCGCGAACGCAGCCTTTACCGCCTTTTTTGTGTGAAACATATTTTGAAATAGCTTTGATTTCCTGCACAGCATCTTGCGGACAGGTGGGAAGCCCAACTTTCTGCATAATTTCAAAATCGGGGAGATCGTCACCCATATAGAGAATATTTTCTCTTTTTAGATGATTGTTTTTTAAGTAATCTTCTAAAATTTTGGTTTTGTGATGAGCGCCTAAAAAAATGTCTTTTATCCCTAAATTTTGCAACCGTACACGGACACCTTCGTTAGTTCCTCCAGAAATAACACATACGTGAAAACCCTGTTCAACTGCGGTTTTAAGGCCGTAGCCATCTTTTATGTTCATTGTTCGGAACATTTCGCCTTGCGTATTCACTTGTATCGTGCTGTCCGTGAGCACGCCATCCACATCGAAAATGAAGGTGGTTATATGTTTTAGGTATTCTTTATAACTTTTTTCCATAGTTCTGCTTTAATTCCTCCGTAAACAATTCATAAAATTTTCGGTACGGACTGTCGCCCAACAAATGTAAATGTTTTTCAATAGTTTTTATATCGTTTCGTTTTGCCGGGCCAGTTTGTGCTTTTTCCGGTGAAAGGGTTTCAATTTTGGAAGCGGTTTCTGAAATTAGTGGTTTCAGCAAATCGAACGGCAAATCTTCTTTTTTTAAAATTTCGCTACCAATTTGGTATAAATGGTTGGTAAAATTATTGACAAAAACCGCAGCAAGATGGAGTTTTGCTCTTTTTTCAGAAGAAATTTCAACAACGTTTTCTGAAATTTTCTCTCCTAAACTTTGCAATAATTCCAGGTCCTTTGAATTTTCTGCTTCAATACAAATAGGAATATTTTTAAAATCAACTGAACGCTCCTTTGAAAAAGTCTGCAGCGGATAAAAAATGCCGCGTCTATTTTTACCTGCAAGTGTATCCATCGAAACGCCGCCAGAGGTGTGCACCACCAATCTATTTTGAAAAGGCAGGCTTTCGGAAAATGCGGAAATGGCGTCGTCGGGAATGCCGATAATGTAAACGTCCGCTTCTTCTATTTTTGAAAGATCATCTGTGAACGAAATATTTTCAAAGGGCGAAATCATTTTAATATAATTTCGGTTAAAAACCTGTTTTACAGTAATTTCTTTTGCTTTATGTAAAGCTTTGAACAAATGGCTGTTCACATTTCCAAATCCTAAAAAAACAATGTTCATCATAGTGCGAAGTTACTATTTTTTAATAATTTTAAAAGGTGTGTTTTCTTCTTGATTTCTATAACTTTGCAATAAAAATTATGTCCAAAAAGAATATAGAATCCCGTGAAGATGTTTTTTTGCTCGTCAGCACCTTCTATTCAAAAGTAAGGAAAGACGAACTTCTCGGCCCTGTTTTCAACGGAATCATCACCGATTGGAATACCCACCTTGAATTGCTTACCGATTTTTGGGAAACCAACCTTTTCTTCGAGCGAAAATACTTCGGAAACCCGATGCACACCCATATTGAGGTGGACAAAAAAATGAACCATTCCATCAACGAACTTCACTTTGGCACTTGGATCAATCTCTGGCACGAAACCATCAACGAGCTTTTTGAGGGCGAAACTGCTGAAATTGCAAAAAACCGTGCGCGGAATATGGGAACGTTTCTTCATTTGAATATTTTCAACGCTCGGAAAGAGAGCAAAAGCAATGGTCAATAATTATTTTTTTGAAAAGACGTAAGTCGAAAAGACTTAGGACGTAGGACTAATAGGTTGCGTTAATAAAAAATAAATTAGTCTTACGTTTTATATCATCAAGTCCTACGTCTTTTTAGTAGCTTAAATGGGCACAATTCGTTACTTTTGCGCCAAAATTCCCTGTAATGCAAAAAAAGATTGCTTCCGTTCTTTTCTCCACCCGTTTAACAGCTGTTTTATTCATAGTTTTTGCCATCGCGATGGCGGCTGGAACTTTTTTGGATGCAGATTCGCAAAGTCCGCCAACGCCCTATACCAGAGAGCTTATCTATAATGCTTGGTGGTTTGAGGCAATAATGGGGCTGTTCGTAATCAATTTTGTTGGAAATATTTTCCGCTACAATCTCCACAAACGCAAAATGTGGGCTTCCTTGACATTGCATTTGGCTTTCATCTTGATTATTATCGGCGCTTTCGTTACGCGTTATATAGGTTTTGAAGGTGTGATGCATATTCGCGAAGGGCAGACCGAAAACTCAATTCTTTCAGAACAAACTTATCTGGACGTATTTATAGATGGCGATTATATGGTGGATGGCGTAGCACAGCGCAGAAAAATAAAGCCAAAAAAACTCAGACTTTCAGAAAAACTGAATAACGATTTCAGTATAAATACAGATTACAACGGACAACCCGTAACTATTAAATACAAAAACTATATAAGCGGTGCGATAGAAGGTTTAACAAAATCTGAAAGTGGTGACGAATATTTAAAAATAGTAGAATCTGGTGATGGTGAACGCCACGACCATTGGGTGAAAGTGGGTGAAGTTTCGGATATTCACAATATTCTATTCGCAATTAATAAACCTACTGATGGGGCAATAAACATTAACTATTCCGAGGATGGAAAATATACCATTTCCAGCCCTTTTGAGGGGAATTTTATGCGAATGGCAGACCAAATGGAAGGTGCGGTCGCAGCAGATACCGTGCAGCCTTTTAATCTGCGATCACTTTACAGAATGGCAGGAATTGCTTTTGTAGTGCCAGAACCTATAACCAAAGGAAAATTCGGTCTTGTGAAAGCAGGAGCGGGTGAACCTGCAAACCAAGATGCCCTGATTCTTGAAGTTACTTCAAAAGACGAAACTAAAACCGTAGAACTACTTGGCGGAAAAGGTACTGTGCCCAATCCTAAAGAAGTGGAAGTGGGGGGCGTAAAAGTATATGTGAGCTATGGGTCCGAAAGTATAGATTTACCTTTCAGTATTACTTTGAATGATTTTATTGCCGAAAAATATCCCGGAACAGAAAAAGGATATTCATCTTTCAAAAGTAAAGTAACGGTGATCGAGGAAGACAAAACACATTTTGATGCTGATATTTTTATGAATAACGTACTAGATCATAATGGTTATCGTTTTTTCCAATCTGGTTTTGATCCCGATGAGGGCGGGACCATTCTTTCCGTGAACCACGATTGGTGGGGAACTTGGATCACTTATATTGGTTATTTTCTGTTGTATTTTGGGTTGATGGCCATTCTTTTCAGCAAACACAGTCGTTTTGGAAAACTGGAAGAAATTTTGAATCGCATTAAGCGGAAGAAAAAAAGTATGATTACCATTTTGGTATTGTTATTTTCTCTTTCGGGAATGGCACAAGTAGCGAAGGAACCCGCCCATACCACAGTTCCAAAACAACAAATAGACTCGGTAATAAAAGCAAACGCTGTAAGCAAGGAACACGCGGCAAAATTTGGGCATTTGATAATTCAGGACAATGGACGTATGAAGCCTATAAACACTTTTGCTAGCGAGCTTTTGCGAAAAATAAGTCGCAGTGATAGTTACGAAGGGTTGGATGCCAATCAGGTTTTTATTTCGATGACTGAATTTCCAAGACTTTGGGTTGAAGTGCCGTTGATTGCTTTAAAACGAGGGAACGACAGTATCCGCCGAGTTGCAGGTGTTTCCGAAGAACAAAAAGATATTGCATTGCTAGACCTTTTTGATGAAAAGGGGAATTATAAATTGGAACCGTATTTAGCAGCGGCAACACGCACCACAAATCCTAACCAGTTTCAAAAGGATTTTATTAAGGCGCATGAAAACTTTTCATTGCTGAATGCGGCTTTAAGCGGAAGTATTCTGAAAATATTTCCAATTCCGGATGACGAGGGAAATAAATGGGTTTCTTATCCAGAGCTGAATGAGGCTAATTTGAAAGGGATGGATTCGTTGTATGCCAAAAATATTCTTCCGTTGTATTTTGATAGCTTGAAAAAAGCTCGTGAAAGCGGAGATTATAAACAAGCCAATGAACTTTTGGAAAGCATCACCAATTTTCAGAAAAAATATGGAGCCGAAGTAATGCCTTCTAAAAATAAACTGCGCGCAGAAACCATTTACAATCAAGCCGATATTTTCAATAGATTGTATAAATATTTTGCTGTGTTTGGTATTTTGATGTTCGTCTTTATTATCGCACAACTTTTCAAAGACAGAAAAATACTTCGAACCCTTATAAAAGCTTCGAAAATCATTATGTGGGTTTTCTTTGCGGTAATGACACTTGGTTTGGCATTACGCTGGTATGTGAGCGGTCATGCGCCGTGGAGCGATGCTTATGAATCTGTTATTTATGTGGCCTGGGCAACTGTTTTCTTTGGACTAGCCTTTGGACGAAGAAGTGATTTAACCGTTGCTTCCACCGCTTTTGTTGGAGCAATAATACTTTGGGTAGCGCACGAAAACTGGCTCGATCCTTCCATTGCGAATCTGCAACCAGTTCTTGACAGTTATTGGTTAATGATACACGTAGCGGTAATTGTGGGCAGCTATGGACCGTTCACATTAGGAATGATTTTAGCCGCAACTTCTCTGTTTTTGATGATTTTCACCACAAAGGGGAATTACAAAAACATGGAAATCAACATCAGCGAATTGACCGTTGTAACCGAAATGGCATTGACCGTCGGTTTGGTGATGCTAACCATAGGAAACTTTTTGGGCGGACAATGGGCCAATGAAAGCTGGGGCCGTTATTGGGGTTGGGACCCAAAGGAAACTTGGGCACTGATAAGTATTATGATTTATGCCTTCGTAATCCACGCCAGATTGGTTCCGGGACTTCGCGGACGTTGGATTTTTAATGTGTTTGCGCTTTTCGCCTACGCCTCAATTATGATGACGTATTTTGGAGTAAATTTCTATTTAAGCGGCCTACATTCCTACGCAAGTGGTGATGCGCCAGCAACGCCAACATTTGTATGGTATATAACTATTTTCGCAGTCATATTAAGTACTGTAGCGTATTT
>JBBQUI010000045.1:0-19230 GCA_038212575.1 Flavobacteriales bacterium | reverse complement strand
TGAGCGGAAGCAAACCAAAGTTTGAATCGCTTAACCAAAGAAATATTCCCACAGTAGCAATTCCGAAAACTACGTTTATCAACATCACAAAAACCAGCAGAATTAGATTGGTTTTTGCGTGCCGCCATTTGTTGTATTTGGTAAAAACGAGTTTGTAATAACCTTCAAAAATCCAGAAAATAGTAAGGACAAAAAAAATCCAACCAGCTTTCATCCAAACGGGCATGGTTTCGAAGAAAGTTAGGAAGGTTTGCATAATTTTTCTTATAAGAAATTCAGTTTCTTAGTTTGATTCCTTCTTTGGGAGCTTGAAATTCTTGAAAGGCTAGTTTTAAATCTTTTATTTGTCCATAAAGATTATTCCAGGGTTCAGCGTTTATTCTATAAGTTTGAGTAGTTTTTCCTAAACTAGATTTATATTTAATGACTAAACCTTTGTAGAAATCTATTTCAATAATTTGATCCAAATTTATACTTAATTCTGTTTGACCCATTAGAATTGAATAATATGATATAATTACCTCTTCATCAGAATTATTAATTTCTAAAATAATTTTTTCATTTTTAAGTAATGAATAAATAGGGTAAATTGAAAGTAAAATTATCAAATACCAATCAATATTTTTTGAAACCAAATAATAAAAAATCACTAAAACACACACATACTTTAAGAATGTAAAAACTATCCAAAATCTATGGTTTTTTATTAAATGTTTATTCATGGTAATTGTATTAATTTACTTCAAAATCTTCGCATACCGCCCAGCATCATTCAAAACAGCAACTGCCTCCAAAATCTCCGGATTGTGCTCAATTTGATAATTATACAATCCTTCACGATAAAAATAACGCTTCAAAATTTCATCCATCAATAACGATTCTATTTCCACTTTTTTCTCAACAATAGCTTTGTCTTTGGCAGTGTCTATTGCTACCATAAGTTGGTTGTAACTCGCCGAAATATCTTTACTCATATCATCATCATCGGAAATTTTCAAACCTTCAGCAAACTTCTTTTCGGTTTCGGTTTCGTATTCAAAATTATTGTCTTTCAAAAACTTGAGAAAATCCTGAAAATCGGCTTCCCCGAATTTAAAGTTTTTCCAATCTGCCATTTGGTGGCTGTAATAATATTTTGTTGCGTAATCAAAAATGGCGTTGTCTTTTAACAAAGCTGTTGTGATCGGGCTGTAAACAGCAGACTCCAATTGCACGTCGGGAAGAATTCCGCCGCCGTCATAAACCGTTCTTCCGCCTTTGGTTTTGAAGGCGTTATATTCTTTTGCATCTTTCCGAACAGCATCGCCATTTTCATCGCGGTGCCAGTAATCCAAAGCTTGGATGCAGCGGCCACTGGGCGTGTAATAGCGGGAAATGGTAACTTTCAGCTGTGTTCCGTAAGTCAACTTTTTTGGGCGTTGAACTAGTCCTTTCCCGAAACTTCGGGCGCCCACAATTACTGCACGATCCAAATCCTGTAAGCCGCCAGAAACAATTTCACTGGCTGAGGCACTTCTTCCATTAACCAAAACCACTAAAGGAATTTCCTTGTCCACTGGGTCGTATTTGGTTTTATAGGTTTGGTTGTATTTTTCGATTATTGATTTTGTCGTTGTGATCACTTCGCCTTTGTCCACAAAAAGGTTCACAACATTTATGGCCTCATTCAAAAGTCCGCCCGGATTTCCGCGTAAATCCAAAATGATTTTTTTGGCGCCCTGCGATTTCAAATCTACCAAAGCAGCTTTCGTTTCAACAGTTGTTCTGCCGTTGAATTGCGAAAGGACGATATAGCCAATATCATTATTAATCAATTTATAAAAAGGAATAGCTTTAAGTTCTACTGCACCTCGAGTGATGGTTGCGGTTGCGGTTTTCCCCTGTCTTTTGTAAGTTACGTCAACTGTTGATCCCGGTGCGCCTTTCAGCAACTCACCCGCATCGTCCTGCATATCTGCAATATTGATGTCGCCTATTTTGATTATTTCGTCACCAGCTTTCAATCCGGCTTTGTCTGCCGGATAACCTTGGTAAGGCTCAACGATAATTATTTTATCCTTTTTGCTTTGAGCGGAAGCACCAATGCCTGTATAAATACCGGAATTGTTGATTTTTGCGTCTTCTACTTGTTGTTCGTTCCAGTAAACAGTGTATGGATCCAAATCTTCCAACATTCCTTTTATGGCTTTGTCCATAAGCGTTGCGGGCGTAACTTCATCAACGTAATTCATATTCAATTCCTTGAAAAGAGTGGTGAATATTTCAATCTGTTTTGCAATTTCGAAGAAATCACTTTTGAAACTTACTGTGGTAAAAAATATACCAATGGCGATGATGGGAATTAAGATTCTTTTTTTCATTTTCTTTTAAGTTATTGAGCTATTCGTTACTGAGTTATTAAGGGTTAAGACTAAATAAATCAGTAAATGAATAACTTTTTTAATTTCTTTTTTTCCTATTCTTCAGAAATATACGAAGAACAAAAACTGTAATTAGTGCAACGAGGAATAATGGCCAAAGGTATAAAATGCCCAAGAAAAACACTGAAATTCCGTTCCATCCTCCTTGAAATGCATTTTTCATTTTTTGCCCATAGGATTGGGTAATGCCGGTTTCCGCGGTGGTTTTATAGAATTCAATATTTACAGTGCTCATTGAAACCTGACTTTGAAGATACTGCAAACGGCCCTGCTTTGCTTCAATTTCTTCGCGAATGTTTGAAAGTTCGCGTTCAATTTCCAGCATTTCCTTTACGTTATTTGCTTTTTTAAGCAATTCAAGATAACGTTCTTCAAGTATGCGTTTTGCTTTTAAACGCGCTTCCAAATCCACAAATTCTTCGGAAACGTCCTCTCTAGAAATATTGCGTTGGTCGAAATAATCAACACCTTCGGAAATACCGTCAATAAACGGTTGAAAATTTTCAGTAAGAATCCGAACAGTTAGATTTTTATAAATACGGTTGTAGTCTTTCCCGCTGTTATCGCTCTGCACCAAACCTTTATATTGCGAAGCAAGCCGAAGTATTTTCTTGTGGGTTGCTTCCACATCCTTGGTTTCAAAAGCCAAACGGGCGGTTTTGATGATTTTTTGTTCCTGTTCCTCTGGAGGGGCTTCTGGAATAAGATATTGTCTAATTCCTGTTTCTTCGGCAACTTCCATTTCTTCCACTGAAGAATCTGCCAAGTATTTTTTGTCTCTCTCGCCGTTGGAACATCCCAAAACATACAATAAAAGTAAAGCGCTAACTATTTTCATCGTGTAATTTTTTAAGCAGAACAACTATTGCCTTTTCCAGTTCGGCGTACTGCGGTTTAACTTTTCCTAAAAAAAGAAAGAGCATCACAAATTTCTTGCCGTGAATTTCTTGAAGTATATGTTTGTTAAGTCGATATGCTTCGCGAAGTTGGCGTTTCACACGGTTTCGGTCCACCGCCAATTTAAAATTTCGTTTCGGGACTGCAAAAGCGGCGAGGTTTGTATCAATATTTTCCTTCGGAAGAAAAAAAACTTTTATGGGAAATTTGGAATGGGTTTTTCCTTCCAAGAACAAATTTTCAATTGTTTTGGCACTTTTAAGTTTTTCTTCTTTGGGGAATTTGTGGTTCATATTATTTGGTAGGCGCGCGATTTATCGCGCGCTCTTTTTCGATTCATCTCGCGCTCTTTTTCGATTCATCGCGCGCTCTTTTTCGATTCATCGCGCGCTCTTTTTCGTTTCATCGCGCGCCATTTCGTTTCATCCTGTCAAAATCAGAAACAGTATTGAAACTTTGGATTCCTGAGATAAATTTAACAAAATGGCTTATATTTATTTAAAAATAAACCTGTTTTAATGAAACACAAAGATGGTTCTTTTAGATTGAAGGAATGGAACTATTCTAATGTAGGGTTATATTTTATAACCATTTGCACTATAAATAAAGAATATTTATTTGGGAAAATTGAAAACGGTAAAATGTTTTTGAATGAAACAGGAACCGTGGCCGAAACAAATTGGCAGGACATCGATAAACAATTTCCAAATATTAAAATTGCAGATTTTGTGATTATGCCCAATCATTTGCACGGAATTTTGATAATTGATGGTTTGTATAGTGGGGATACCAATGATGGTAATGTGCACGCGATTGATGGTAATGTGCGCGCGATTGATGATAATGTGCGCGCGATTGATGATAATGTGCGCGCGATAAATCGCGCGCCTACGAAAACGGGTGGAATAACTGGTAGCAACAACCCAATGTTGTATCAAAATATTTCCACCGCTGTCCGTTGGTTTAAGGGTAAAACGACATTTGATTGTAGAAAAGTTAATCCCAAATTTTGTTGGCAACCAAAATTTTATGACCACGTTATACGAAATCAACAATCATTTATAAAAATTCAGGACTATATAGCAAACAACCCAAAAATGTGGGAGAGGGATAGAAACAATGATTCGGGATTAAATATGTAGGCGCGCGATTCATCTCGCGCCTATTGGGTTCGATATTATTTAGCTTCCCAAAGATTATTCTCAGGATTTATGTCTGCCATTCTTCGCGTGGCATCAATCATCATATTTTTTATTTTTTTACCGTTATTGATTTCAAAAGTATAAGTTGGGTACGCCCAAGGCCAATCTTCCAAAACAGTTCGTTTCAGCTCTGTAAACGGATTGGGCTTTTCGCCCCACATCATTCGCAACGGAATATAGAACAGTTCTTGCGAACCGTCTTCATAGGTAACGTAGAGGTCTATTGGCATTGGCATTAAACCGATTCTTTCCAAAGTTACCTTCGAGTTGTTTCCTTCATTTTCAACACTTTTTATTCCGTAGTCGATAGTATTTGTGGTCTGTGTCCAATCGGTCAAATACCAATCCAATTCAAACCCGGAAACCTTTTCCGCGCTGCGGATAAAATCGTTCGGCGTTGGATGCTTGAATTTGAAATCTGAATAATAACGCTTCAATGTTTTTGATAGATTTTCTGGCCCGATGATGTATCCCAATTGCGTTAAAAATACGGAACCCTTACTGTAAGCATTTACTCCATAAGCACGATTGCTGGCGTATCTGTCTGCGTGCGTAGTGAGTGGTTGTTCCGCTCCGCTTGTTGCCATATATAAATAACTTCTATACGAGCCAGCGTGTGGATTTATTTTGTTCTCCTTCATAACATAATTCATCGCTTCGTCTGAGATATAAGAGGTAAACCCTTCATCCATCCACTCGTGTTTGCTTTCATTGGTAGCCAAAACAAATTGAAACCAAGAGTGTGCCATCTCGTGCGCGGTTACGCCTACTAGGCTTCCAAACTCGCGTCCGCCAGTAATCATAGTACTCATGGCATATTCCATTCCACCGTCGCCACCTTGTATTACAGAATATTGCTCATAGGGATATTCCCCTATTTGCTCATTAAAAAACTCCATCAATTCAGCAGTTTTGGGTTGTAGATTTTTCCAATTTTCTATAATTTCAGGGTTGTCTTTGTAGAAAAAATGAAGCGTGACGCCATTTGGTCCAGGATAGGTATCGTGTATATAATCATCGTCTGCAGCCCAAGCAAAATCGTGAACATCTGGCGCCAAAAAGTGCCAGGTGTATTTGCCTTTTACTGGCTTCATCCACTTTTGTCCGGGTAGTGTGTAGCCATGGCCAACTTCTGCTGGGTTTTGAAGATAGCCTGTTCCGCCAATTGTATAATCTTCATCTATGGTTATAGTTACATCAAAATCGCCCCATACGCCGTGAAATTCACGAGCAATGTAAGGATCGGCGTGCCATCCTTCAAAATCGTATTCGGCAAGTTTTGGGTACCATTGGGTCATAGTTAGAGCAACGCCTTCAGAACTTTCTCTACCCGAACGCCGAATCTGTGATGGCACTTGCGCATCCCAATTCATATTAAAAACCGTGTTTTCGCCGGGAAGTATGGGCTTGTTCAGCATTACTTCCATTACCGTTCCTTTAATTTCATATTTTGCCGCAGTACCATCTTGTGTAAAGAGTGTTGGCTTGATGTATCCAATTTCTGAAGGTAATAATTTCGAAATCCGATCCATCACTCGACTATCGGGATCTGCGATAGTTCGCGAACGCACGTCCATTTCGCTGCCAGGTTGAAAGGCGTTGAAATAAAGATGATAGAAAACTTTGTTTAAGGTGTCCGGGGAATTGTTTGTGTATTTTAACTCCTGCGTTCCTTTGTATTGAAAGGTTTTTACGTCTATTTGAACGTCCATTTTATAATCAACTTCCTGCTGCCAATAGCTATTGTTATTTTGTGCAAAAGCAGAAAAAAATACTGCCGTTAAAAAGAATCCGTTTATAATATGCTTCATTATTTAGACATTTTATCGGCCATAATTAGGGCGTTGTACATATTGACCATTTTACCAGATTTTGAAATGTTTGCAAAAGATTCTGTATTTGATGCTTCGCCGCCCAAAACAACTTTTGTGTTTGTTGAAAGACCACTATCCATAATAATTTGTTTTACCTGTTTTGCGGAAAGGGTTGGATAATATGAACGAATCATAGCTGCGACTCCAGCAACTTCGGGCGCGGCCATTGAGGTTCCTTGTAAATATTCATAAGTGCTTAAAGGCGTAGTTGCCCAAATTTTTACGCCGGGAGCAAAAACGTCAACATTTGTTTTTCCGTAGTTTGAAAAATCCGCAACCAGTTCGCCTCCATATTTATAATTCAGGGCTCCAACTGTTAAAAACGAATCTGCCATTTCGGAACCATTGTCGAATTGATCGTTTGGATAAATATTTACAGTGTCCAAATCTAAACCGTCATTTCCGGCGGCGTTCACAATTAAAACATCTTTTGAGGCAGCATATTTTATTGCATCATATACCCAATCTGCTTGTGGGGAATAGTATTTTCCGAAGCTTGTATTCAACACTTTTGCACCGTTGTCCACTGCGTAACGGATGGCCAATGCGATGTCTTTATCATACTCATCACCATCTGGTACTGCACGAACAGGCATAATTTTCACATTATTTGCTACACCGTCCATTCCAATTTTGTTATTGCGTTGTGCCGCAATTATACCAGATACGTGTGTTCCGTGTTTTACGTTATCTCTAGTTGGATCTGGTCCTGCAACATTGTTATCTCCATAAATATTGTCTGTAATATCTTCTGGATTATCGCCCAAAACGCCACGAAAATCTTTGGTCATATTAAAATTGTTGTCAATTCTTCCGGCGAAGTATTTTATCCCTCCTTCTAATTCTTTAACAACCTCAGGTACCGAATCAGCAAAATTTAGCATTTGGGTTAGCATTGCAATTTGTTGCTGTTCTTGTGCTGAAGGGTTTTTTATTGTAGCAAGATCTTCTTTGGTGTAATCTGCTTTTCCAAGTTTTTTAGCCATCGCCTCATGAGTTGGCTTTAATTGCGAAAGAATTTGTTCGTAACGGGCCTTGTTGGCGGTAATTTCTGAAGATTCCTTTTCGTATTCAGCTTCAGCTTTTAGGTATATGGCGTATTCTTTTCTATCTGCTGCACTAATGGAAGATTCACTTTTTCCTTCATATTTTGGCTTTAATTTTCTGATGATGCGAACAAATTCCATGTTTTCACCAACAATATCACCAAGAAAATTCCATCCGTGAACGTCATCTATAAAACCGTTTTTATCGTCATCCACTCCATTTCCAGGAATTTCGCCTGGGTTGGTCCAAATTACGTTTTTAAGATCTTCGTGATCAATGTCAACGCCACTGTCAATTACCCCAACGATAACCGTTTCACCTTTGCGGTTTTTGATGATTTCGTTGTAAGCCTTATCTACGCTCATTCCCGGAACCGTATCTTTTACCAAGTCCATTGCTGGCCAGTGCTTCAGTTGTTCATCGGCGAGTGGGGCATTTTTTAAGGGGTTGGTATCAATATTCTGGATTGGGGTGGCAACAATCGCAGCACCACTGCCGCAACTTGCCAAAACAGCTGACATTGCAACTGCGAAAAGAGTGATCTTAAAAAGTTTCATCTGTATATAATATTTGTTTTATTGGAAGATGGAACGCCCATATTACTCATCTTCGTTATTGTTTTGAATCCGTCGCGGCGGAGGGCATTTTATTTTTGAAATAAAGTATTAATTAAAAAATTGATTGAGAGATAAGGTTTCGTTCAGCCGAACGCCTTTATCAGTGTTTTGAACCGTTATTATCGGGTTGTGTGCATCGTGCTCCAGAAAAAGGTAGAAATTGTTTTCTGCCGCTTTGTTCAGAAATTTTTCCTTTTCGGGAAGGGTCAACAGTGGGCGAGTGTCATATCCCATAACAAAAGGAAGTGGCAAATGGCCAGCCGTTGGAAGCAAATCTGCCATAAAAACCAGCGTTTTTCCTTTGTAATTTATATGTGGAATCATTTGTTTATCGGTATGCCCGTTCACAAAAAGAATTCCGAAGTCAAGTTCATTCGCTTCCGAAAAATCTGAATCGGGTTTTGACACAAACTTTAGCTGCCCGCTTTCCTGCATTGGTAAAATATTTTCTTTTAAAAAGGAAGCTTGTTCCCTTCGGTTTGGCTCGGTTGCCCATTGCCAATGGTCTTTGTTGCTCCAAAAAGTTGCGTTTTTGAAAGCAGGTTCATACCCTGTTCGGTCTTTGTTCCACTGCACGCCGCCGCCGCAATGATCAAAGTGTAGGTGCGTCATAAAAACATCGGTGATATCATCTCTGTGAAAACCGTGTTTTTTCAAAGAATCGTCAAGATTGTAATCGCCCCAACGATAGTAATAGCCAAAGAATTTTTCACTCTGTTTATTACCCATTCCGGTATCTATCAGCGTAAGCCGGTTGCCGTTTTCAATAAGAAGACAGCGTGCGGCAATGTCTATCATATTATTTTCATCGGCCGGATTGGTTTTGGTCCAAAGTGTTTTTGGTACAACGCCAAACATAGCGCCGCCATCAAGTTTAAAATTGCCAGCTTCAATAGGAAATAATTGCATACTCTGAAAGAAATGAGTCGCAAATTAATAAAAGCGTTACACTCCGATGGGCGCTGAGTAAATTAATTATGCTATTTTTAACAAATTGTTAATGTTTTGCTGGAATCAAATATGCTTAATTTAGCCGAAAACCTAACCAAATGGTAGAACTTGCAGGAATTGTAATTTTAGGAATTTTGGCCCAATGGGTAGCATGGAAATTTAAAATTCCGGCTATTCTCCCTTTGATTTTGATTGGGCTTTTTGTAGGCCCGATATCAACCTTGCTCTCCGAGGACGGCGGTCAATGGATTCAACCCATCTGGAATGGCGAGAAAGGTCTCTTCCCTGGTGAAGGGCTTTTTTATTTTGTGTCACTCGCCATTGGCATCATTCTTTTTGAAGGTGGGTTAACGTTGCGCCGTGGCGAAATTTCTAAAGTTGGCCCTGTTATCGGGAAACTTATAAGCATAGGCTCTGCCATAACCTGTTTTGGCGCCGCAGTGGCTGCACATTATATTTTTGGGCTGGACTGGCGTATTTCTTTCCTTTTTTCGGCTTTGATAATTGTTACGGGACCCACGGTAATTACACCTATTTTAAGAAATATTCCACTTAAAAAAGACGTTTCCGCCGTTTTGAAATGGGAAGGTATTTTAATCGATCCAATCGGTGCCCTTGTAGCGGTTTTGGTGTTTGAGTTTATAAGCGTAGAAGGCGACAGCGGTTTTACCAAACAGGCCTTAATGGAATTTGGGAAAATTGTACTTATCGGTTTTACCTTTGGTATTTCTGGTGGTTATGCGCTATATATGGCCATTAAAAAAAGATGGGTTCCGCATTACTTATTGAATGTGGTGTCGCTTTCGTTGGTGCTTCTTATTTTTGTGGAAAGTGATATTTTTGCCCACGAATCAGGGCTTTTATCGGTAGTTGTGATGGGTATGTTCCTTGGCAACAGCGATTTGCCAAACCTGAAAGAGTTGCTTTATTTTAAGGAATCGCTCAGTGTTTTGCTTATTTCGATACTCTTTATATTGCTGGCGGCAAATATTAGTTTAGACGATTTATTGCTGGTTTACAATTGGAAAACAGCTATTCTTTTCGCCATCATTATCTTTGTATTGCGACCGCTGGGCGTGTTTCTCAGCACTATCGGCAGTTCTCTCAAAACCAATGAAAAAATCTTTATAAGTTGGGTGGGCCCGCGCGGGATTGTAGCCGCGGGTATCGCTTCACTTTTTGGCACTAAATTGGTGGCAATGGGCGTACCTGGGGCAGAATATATTACACCTTTGGTGTTTGGTGTTGTGCTGGTTACGGTTTTACTGAACGCCACCACTGCTCGGCTTTTTGCCTCTATGGTTGGGGTTTTCCTTACAAAGTCTGAAGGTATTGTGATTGTGGGAGCTTCAAAAATTTCTCGGTTAATTGGCACCTATCTAATGAAAAACAACCGCCATGTGGTGCTTGTAGACACCAATCGCTTAAATATTAACAAGGCGAAAGAATTGGGTCTCGATGCTATAAATGCGAATATTTATGCAGACGATCTGGCCGATAATATTGAACTGAACGATGTGGGCTATCTTTTGGCAATGACTGGCAACGACGAGATAAACCGACAAGCCATTAACCGTTTTGGTAAAATTTTTGGCGAGAACGGTACCTTTAGGCTAATGACGCCCGAAGAACTACGAAACAGCTCGAACCTAAGATCATCTGAACTTTTTTCGCAAACGCACGATTATGTAAAATTTATGGATGTGGCTCAACATTATCCTTCCATACAAGAAATTCCGGTAGAAAATAGTAAACAGTTTTTGCAAATGTTGACCCTGCTCGGAGAAGACGATAGCGCAATCCCCCTTTTCTTGAAACAACCAGATGGTTATCTTGAACTAATAAGCGCCCCGAAAGAGTTAGAAGTGACCGAAGGTAGCAACTTGGTTTATATGGGTAAACCTATTGATTTTGAAGAAGTTTTAAATGCAACCCGTCCTGAAAATGAAGGGTTGTCCAAAAAATAATTTTCCAATAAAACCGTTTTTAAAAAACTTTTTTTGATGAAAAAAATATCTATCCTTACAGCAGTAGCTTGCATCCTTTCAATTTTTTCCTGTAAAAAAGATGACGGTGTTTCTTGCACCACTTGTTCGTCGCCAGAAACGGCAGATTTTCAAGTTTGCGAGGAGAGTGATGGTAATGCTTCTGTAAATGGGCAAAATACTGGAACACCCTATGAAACCTATGTTTCTGATTTACAGGAGGTAGGCGTTGTGTGCGGAAATTAGTCTTAATATTTTCTTAATTTATTTTTGTAAACGTTAAAATGTTTTTCATATTTGCGATTCAACGTAAAAATTTAAAAAGATGAAAAAACTTTTATTTAGTGCATTAATTTTAGGATTGGTATTTACAACTTCTTGTAATAAAGATGATGATGGTGGTGGAAAGAGCTGTGAAGAACGAATTGAAGATATTAATGCTGCAGCCTCAGTTTATATTGAAAATCCAACAACAAGCAATTGTGAAGACTACCGAAACTCAATTGAAAGCTATATTGACTCTGATTGCCAAGGAGGAAGTAGTTATGAAATTATCTTAAGTGGCTTGAATTGTTCATAATCATTCAATTTTACTAAAAAAAGCCCCGTTAATTCGGGGCTTTTTTAATATTAATCATTCAATTTAAGTACCGCCATAAAAGCTTCCTGCGGAATTTCAACATTCCCTACTTGGCGCATACGTTTCTTCCCTTTTTTCTGCTTTTCCAAAAGTTTACGCTTTCGCGAAATATCGCCGCCATAACATTTTGCGGTAACGTCTTTCCGAAGGGCCTTCACGGTTTCGCGCGCAATAATTTTTGCGCCAATTGCGGCTTGGATTGGAATATCAAATTGCTGCCGCGGAATAAGTTGGCGTAGTTTTTCGCAAATCTTCTTTCCAATATCATACGCATTATCACGGTGAAGCAATGCAGAAAGTGCATCCACAATATTTCCGTTCAAAAGAACATCCACTTTTACAAGATGCGACATGCGCAGCCCGATGGGCGAATAATCAAAGGAAGCATATCCTTTTGAAACGGTTTTTAACCTATCATAAAAATCGAAATCAATTTCTGCCAAAGGCATATCGAACGTAAGTTCAACCCTTTCCGTCGTTAAATATGTTTGATTGGTGATTTCTCCTCTTTTTTCAATACAAAGAGACATTACAGACCCAACGAAGTCGGATTTTGTAATGATTGTAGCTTTAATGTAAGGTTCTTCAACACGGTTTAGTTTTGAAGGATCCGGCAAATCGGAAGGATTGTTCACCAAAATTGGTGTTTCCGGGTCTCTATTGGAAAAGGCGTGATAAGAAACGTTTGGAACGGTTGTAATTACCGTCATATCAAACTCTCTTTCCAGTCTTTCCTGAATAATTTCAAGATGAAGCATTCCCAAAAATCCACAACGAAAACCAAAGCCAAGTGCCATAGAACTTTCTGGAAGGAAAACCAAAGATGCATCGTTCAACTGCAGTTTTTCCATTGAGTTTCGCAACTCTTCGTAATCTTCGGTATCAACAGGATATATTCCTGCAAAAACCATTGGTTTCACATCTTCAAAACCTTCAATCATATTAACGGTTGGGCTTTTTGAATCTGTAATTGTATCGCCCACTTTTACTTCTTTGGCTTCTTTAATTCCAGTGATTAGGTAACCTACGTCGCCAGTTTTAACAACATCTTTAGGTTGCTGTTTTAGTTTTAGCGTTCCCACTTCGTCGGCGTAATAACTTTTTCCGGTTGCCATAAATTTTATGTGCTGACCTTTTCGTATTTCGCCATTCAAAACCCTAAAATAAGTTTCAACCCCACGGAAGGGATTGTAAACCGAATCGAAAATAAGTGCTTGTAAAGATTCGTCGGGATTGCCTTTTGGCGGCGGAATACGTTCAATAATGGCGCTTAATATTTCATCAATTCCCAGTCCGGTTTTGGCACTTGCGGGAATTACCTCTTCGGGTTTGCAGCCCAAAAGGTCTACAATATCATCGGTCACTTCCTCTAGGTTTGCAGAAGGAAGATCCACTTTGTTCAATACGGGAATAATTTCCAAATCGTTCTCCAACGCCAAATAAAGGTTCGAGATGGTTTGTGCCTGAATACTCTGTGCAGCATCTACAATAAGCAGCGCACCTTCGCAAGCGGCGATGGAACGGGAAACTTCATATGAAAAATCAACGTGCCCGGGAGTGTCTATCAAGTTCAAAGTATATTTTTCGCCTTTGTAAACATAATCCATCTGTATGGCGTGGCTTTTAATAGTGATGCCGCGCTCACGTTCCAAATCCATATTGTCCAATAATTGGTCTTGTTTTTCGCGATCGGTCACGGTGCCAGTGGCTTCCAAAAGACGATCTGCCAAGGTGCTTTTTCCGTGGTCAATGTGGGCAATAATGCAAAAATTGCGGATGTTCTTCATAAAAATTCCTTCTCGTGCTACAAGTTGCAAATATAGATTAAAAGAGTGATTAAATGATTTATGATTATTTGGGGCAAAATAATTGCCCAAGAGGGTTTTGATTTAATAAATTTTTAACATATTTGTATAGCATTGTTGTATTTCAACTATGTTAATTTGTTTTCTCCCCAGATAAACACATAGTAACGGGTGTCGCCCCAGATATCTACTCATATTATGAAAAGATTTTTCATTCTATTTTGCTGTCTTCACGGCAGTTTTACAATAGCTCAGAACCTTAATATTTCTGGGAAGGTTACTGATGTGTCACAATCACCATTATCATTTGTAAATGTATTGGTTTATAATGCCGATGCTGAAACTCCTTTCAAGGGAACAACTACTGATGAAGACGGTTCTTTTATTTTTAAAGGCCTGGAAGCCGGAGCCTATAAACTCATTTTCAGATATATTGGGTTTGAGGACACTGAACAAACCATTGAGCTTTCTTCAAATAAAAACATGGCTAATATTGTTTTAAAAGAAAGTTCCGAGATGCTTGACGAAACTGTGGTAATTGCAAAATTACCGACCATTAAGAAAACGCCTGGAAAGTTGGTTTTCAATGTTGAAAACACTTCGCTTTCGGTGGGCAGCACAATGGATCTTTTAAAGAAAACACCGGGAGTTGTTGTAATTGGGGAAAACATTCAAGTAAAATTTTCCTCTCCTATAATCTATATCAACGGAAAACGGGTTTATTTATCTTCTTCTGAAATTGTCTCACTTTTGGAAAATAACGATGCGGCCAATATAAAATCCATCGAGGTTATTACAAATCCTTCTTCAAAATATGACGCAGACGCGGGAACCGTGCTGAACATTGTTACCTCAAAACCTATTTCAATTGGATATAAAGGCTCTGTAAACGCAACGTACGAACAGGCAATTTACCCGAAATACAATTTGGGAACGGCACATTTTTATAAGAATAACTGGCTAAATGTTTACGCAGCTTATTCATACGGAAATAGAAAGGAATATAAGGAGGACGAAAACTTCATTAGATTTTTTCAACCGGATGAGGTTTCAACAAAATCCATTTGGGAAACCAATTTTGACCGTACCACCGAATATGAAAACCACAATAGCAATGTAGTGCTGGATTTTACATTAAATGACAAAAACACGCTTAGTTTTACGTCAAATATTTCCCTTACACCCAAGGTTGATTATAACAATAATGGAGAATCTTTCATTTATAACCCACAGCGCCAATTAGACTCAACAATTACAACATTGAGTTATGTGAATTATGAAAAGCAGAATCATATGTTCGCTTTGGATTACAACCGTGTTTTAAACGAGAAAGGTGCTACCCTGGCTGCCTCGGCCAATTATATTTATTATGATAATAGCCAAGATCAAAGTGTTAGCTCTGACTATTTATTGGCGAATGGAGATTTTTTGAGGAACAATAGTTTTTTTACAGATTCAAAACAAAACAGTAATATTTTTACGGGACAGACAGATATTACCACGGAATTGTGGGGCGGCACTTTTGAAACAGGTATTAAATTCAGCAGTATAGATACAGAGAGCAGGTTAAATTTTTTCAATACAGAAAACAATGTAAATATCTTTAATAACGCATTGTCTGATGATTTCAATTATAAGGAAAACATTTATGCAGAATACATTAACTATCAAAAAGAGTGGGAAAAATGGAGCTTTGCCGCCGGACTTCGCGGTGAATACACAGATATTGATGCAATTTCCCGCTCATTGGGACAAGTGAACAATCAACAGTATTTTGATATTTTCCCCTCGGCATCTTTTCATTATACCATAAATGAGAACAACGGCATTGGGCTAAGTTACAGTAGAAGCCTTGAACGCCCCCGTTATCAAAGTTTAAACCCTTTTAAATATTTTATAACTGAAAACGATTTTAAGGGCGGCAACCCAAATTTAGTTCCTGCTATTGAAGACATGATTACCTTGAGCTTTGACCATAAAAACAAACTGTTTTTTGAGCTCTATTATCAAAATGTGAAAAACAATTTGGGCGTGCTCACATTTCAAAACAATAACAATAGTACATTGGAAAGAATTGATGCCAATTTGATAAAAAGCTACCAATATGCTTTTGACATTACCTACGCTAATTCATTTACATCTTGGTGGTGGGGCCATATACAGACATCAACCTTTTATTTGGCAAAGGAATTTTATGCTTTGAAAAGTGTACAGGAAAAATATACCAATGACACTTTTGGACAATATATTTCCACTACCAATAACTTTGCACTTACTAAAGACCGCTCATTTACTGCCGACCTAACAGGAGTTTATATATCAAATTTTGTTTTCGGAAATCGGTATTTTAAAAATCAAAATTATGTAAACATTTCTTTCCGAAAGGAACTTTGGAATAAGCGAGCAAGCCTGACCGTAGGCGTGGATGATATTTTTGATTCGTTAAAAGATTTGGCCTCGACTTCAAAGTATTACAACCAGGATAATCATTTTTATGCGAATTTAGAATACAGGGTGGTCCGTGTGGGCTTTAAATATAACTTCGGAAATGCGCGACTTCGCGATAATAGCAAAAAAATAAATACCGACGAAGGCGATAGACTGGGAGGTGAATAATACTTTTAATTCACCAAAATTTAAGTATACATCTTAATTTTATTGAGATTCACTACTTTTGCAGTTCCAAATAAAAAGAATTGCCAAAAATAGGAAACATACAATTGCCAGATTTCCCGTTGCTGCTCGCACCGATGGAAGACGTGAGCGACCCACCGTTCCGCGCACTTTGCAAAGAGCAGGGCGCTGATGTGGTATTTACTGAATTTATCTCTTCTGAAGGCCTTATCCGCGATGCCGCCAAAAGCATGATGAAACTGGATATTTATGAAAAGGAACGCCCCGTGGGAATCCAGATTTTTGGAGCTGTTTTGGAATCAATGCTCCGCAGCGTTGAAATAGTTGAAGCCAGCGGCCCAGATATTATTGATATAAATTTTGGCTGTCCAGTAAAAAAAGTAGTTTCAAAAGGCGCTGGAGCGGGTATTTTAAAAGATATTGATTTAATGGTAAGCCTTACCGAAGCAATGGTAAAGCACACAAAACTTCCCGTTACGGTAAAAACCCGTTTGGGTTGGGACCACGATTCCATAAAAATTGTTGAGGTTGCAGAACGATTGCAGGATGTGGGTTGCCAAGCTCTTTCCATCCACGGGCGCACACGTGCACAAATGTATAAAGGCGATGCAGATTGGAAACCAATTGCCGAAGTAAAAAACAACTCAAGAATGCACATTCCCATCTTTGGAAATGGCGATGTTGATACCCCCGAAAAGGCGATGGAAATGCGTGATAAATACGGTCTTGACGGCGCAATGATCGGTCGTGCAAGCATAGGTTATCCCTGGTTTTTTAAAGAAGTAAAACACTATTTTAAAACTGGTGAACATTTACCGCCACCATCAATGTTGGAGCGTGTTGATGCTGCTAAACGTCACCTGCAAATGGCGATAGATTGGAAAGGCGAAACACTAGGCGTTTTTGAAACCCGAAGACACTACACTAACTACTTTAAAGGCGTTCCGAACTTTAAGGATTACCGAATGAAAATGGTGACGAGTGATGATTCTGCTTCTGTTTTTGAAGCTTTTGATGCCGTTTTGCAAGCATTTGGGGATTATGAGTTTGCTTAATTTTGCCTAATAAAAAACCTTCCCCGGATAGAGGAAGGTCATAAGTATTATTCCAATCAATTTTACTTCTGAATGATTATATACCAAGGTCTTTCAATATAATTTTCGGGATCATTGAACCTTTCTATCAGCGTATCATTCTTAAAGACATCAAAATACCGATAATCGGGGTATCTAGAACTGTCCCTGCTTCGTAATGTATCAATCTCAGAAATTCCTTGATAACGAAGTAAAAGTAATTGGTTGGACACCCATTCGGTTCCAGGTTCGGTTTCATCATTACCTTCAGAACTTACACCTATCTCGAAAGGCCCGAATAGAGATTTTCCAAAAATATCGGTATAATCTGATGAAACGGGCAATAGAAACCAATCGCCATTAAAAACCAATTCTCCTTCTTCATTAAAAAAGCCTCCTTTTGCTTCAATCTCACCCTCACCAAATGAGGTTCCATCAGATTTTTGTAGATCCAAATATACATTGTATGTAATTGGATCACCACTATTTGGATTTTTTTCTTCTTTATTACATGATAAAATTAAGAATAAAGAAAATATGGGAATTATATAAAATGTTTTCATAGCTTTATTTTTTAAGGATTAATTTTTTATTGAAAGTTCCTGTAGTTCCTTCAAGTTTTACATAATAAATACCATCTGGAAAATTTTGAACATCTATTGAAAAAGATTCTTCAATTATTTGAGTTTTCAAGTAATACGATTGTCCCAAAAAGCTGGGGAAAATCCAATAGTTTGAACTGCACAAGAATAAGGTGTTGTTTGCCAAGGCAAATAAGCCAAGCCCTCCCATACTTCATTTGGTGGTGGAGCAGAAGTTATAACAAAATGAACATTAATTGCGCTTGGTGTTTTATTAATTGCAGTGTAGGTACTGAAGAATTGATCACCGTAATTAGCATAATTACTGTTATTTACAATACTGATATCACATAGTAGATAAAATCTTATATTCGTGTTTGCAAAAAGTGTGTTAAGTTGGTCTATAACATCATATACTTCACTTTGATATATGTTTCCAGTACCATTGCCGTTTCTATAAATCCAAGCCTTAATTGGAATCTCGTATTGGGAACTAGTCGCATTAAACATTTCAGGATTCACAAGCGACATAGTCTCCATGGTATCCAATTCATCTAAATAGTTTTTGTCAATATTTACATTGTTCTCTATTAATAAATCAACTATTTTTTGATTAGAGCCATAAAATTTGTCCAATTTGTACTCATCAGAGCCTATTACTGTTCCACAACCAAGCGAAGTTTCTTGGTTATTTTGAGCTAGAAGGGCAAATAGAATCAATAATAAAAAGGATAGAAGCCAACTTTTTAAAAAATGGGGGGGGGGGTAGAAATACTTTTCATAACTTATAAATTTAAATGTTAAACTTATTTCTGGGGAGTTACAATTTTATAAATATAGCCTTTACTTCTATAATAGCCTATTTACTTCACCACAAAACGAAAAGTACTTTTCTTTTGGAATTGTCTAACGAATATCTTTTAGCGAAACCTTTGGATTCTGAATTTTAAGTCTCTTTATCAATAAATCCTTTTTACCTTTAAAAAATCATATTATCGTCATGCAGAGACTTAAAATAATCAACTCCCATTATATTACCCAAAACGTTAAGCGCTTTGAATTGGAAAAGCCTAAAGATTTTAAATATACTCCGGGACAATCGGCACGTATATCCATTAATCTACCGGGCTGGGAGGACAAAATCCGACCGTTTACTTTTACTTCATTGCAACATTGGGATCATCTGGAATTTATTATCAAAATATACGAGGACCACAAAGGCGTTACGGCGCAACTGGGAAAGCTCAATACTGGTGACGAGCTATTACTTCACGATGTATATGGAACAATTCAATATAAAGGCCCTGGAATATTTATTGCCGGAGGTACGGGCATCACACCTTTTATTGCAATCTTTAGGGCACTTTTTGAGAGTGGAAATCTGCGGAACCTTGCGCTTTTATATTCAAATAAAACCAAGGATGACATCATTTTACACGATGAATTGACAAAGATGTTGGGGCCGGCCTATAGAAATGTTTTCACCCAAGAAGGCGTAATTGGT
>JBBQUI010000044.1:0-19451 GCA_038212575.1 Flavobacteriales bacterium | reverse complement strand
TCGTTCAGATTGAAATAATTCTCCAAACATAGTTTTAACGAGTTTATTTGGCATTAAAAATTGAGTTGCGAACCTATCAGCTTGATATTCCTTAAAGTTCCGTTTTTCTCGCGGTGCCGCACCATTTATAGGTCTGTCTCTATGTAATACTGTTTGTTCGTGCATCAAAGCGTGACCCAATTCGTGAGCAGCTGTGAAATTTTGAGTATTTTTCTCGAAGTTGTTAGAAACTAAAACTATTTTTTCTTTTTGGTCAATCAAACCAGCAATTTCTGAATCTTCACTTTCATTTTCTGAAAGATAGATTCCATCAGTAATTGCGAAATGATAACCTAATGCTTTATTTAAAACAATGTTTGGTTTTAAAATTTTAGTTGGTTGGTCTGGTACATTTTTAGCCCATATAGTTTGTCTATGCTTCCACATAATATTTTGTAAATCACTTGCCATTGTTTCAATATCTATTTCTGTAAGCTTTGATTTGGATTTGATATCATTTAGTAATTCATCAATTTCTTTATAAAGTTTAGAATTATTTTTAACTTCTTTCTCTAAAATATCGAGTTTTGAAGTGGCGATTTTGTTAAGCTGATTATAACGAATCTTTAAAATCTCTGTTTCTTCACACACTTTTGAAATCCAAACATTTTCATCGCCCCCATAAGACAATAAATTCAATTGAATAATTGAAAGACAACCTGCAAGACCTGCAACTGCAGAATTTAGTGCAACTTGTGAGTCGCCTCTTGCAGATTGAAAACCATTATCGAACACATATTCTGCAATTATCGCAAGCTCAATACAAAGTTCAGCAATAGTTAAAGGAATCTGAATTGAAATTTTTAATTCGGAAAGTGCTATAATTCCTAATCGATTTTTTTTAAATGCATTTATTTCACTGTTTCTATCTTCTCGAGCTTGAATAGTTTTTCCAAACTGAATGGCATCTTGTTGAAAAAGTTGTTTTAGTTTAGGAAAAATTTCATTGTGAATATTCCTTTCCATTTTTAGTAGCTCTGGTAGTACAGTTTTATAATTTTTTCTGCGCTTTTCATCATTGGTTAGGCTAATTACCGTAACTAATAACTTTGCCGATAGCATTCCTTGAAATGCAGCAGCACTTCCAGAACCAGGCTTGTGATTGCCAGCTCCAAACTTTTCAAGCAATTCGCCTGTTGTAACTTTTAGTAAATCTATATCCATAATTCAATTTGAAAATTGATTTAACAAAAATAGCTTAAATTTTCAAAAATCTGTTTATTAAATGTTTACGCGGTTTTCTTTAATATTACTGACTATTCTCGTAGATAAAACGACCATGCAACTGGATTGCAACTGGATTGCAACTGGATTGCAACTGGAACATAATTAGAAATCAACTAAGATGCAAAAACAAAGACAACAATTTTGAAGATATATAAACAACACCATTTTTTGGAGAAATTAAAAAGGGTTGGAAACAGTTAAAAATAATTATCGACTAAAAAAAAATAATGAAGGTATAAGAAGATACCTATGTGCTAAAAATTCTTAATTTTAAAATTAAATTAAATTAACCTGTTAGTTCTACAGATTTAAAAACAAAGTTGGGCGGTACAATGGGCGGTACAAAAAAACCCTAAGAGCCTGCTTAATAGCTTCTTAGGGTTTATAAAAGTTGGCCCACTAGGGCTCGAACCTAGACTCTTCTGTACCAAAAACAGACGTGTTGCCAGTTACACCATGGGCCAATTCCAATAAAAATAAGGCTTTCGCCCGCCTTAGCTAAAAATATTTTTTAGCCTAGGAGGTGCAAATTTAATACAAAGTTTGGCTTGTACAAATATTTTATTACAAAAAATGCATATCCTTTTTTACCAAGCTTTCATTTGTAAAAAATATCACATCATATTGCACGTTACATCAATTAGATACTTGGGGCTATCTATATTATTAGTAAATTCGTCCCATTAAAATTTTACACGCTTATGGGTTCTTTCAACTTTATAAAATGGAACAAAATCACCGGCTGGATTGTTTTTGCAATTGCACTCACAACTTACTGGCTTACAGTAGAACCTACCGCCAGTTTTTGGGATGCTGGCGAGTATATAACCACCGCTAGTAACTTAGAAGTTGGCCACCCGCCGGGAGCACCATTGTATCAATTGCTTGGTGCTTTTTTCTCTATTTTTGCTCCAGACGCTTCCCAGATTGCTTTAACAATTAACTTGATGTCAGTTTTCTCAAGTGCTTTTACCGTTTTATTCCTCTTTTGGTCCCTTTCCATTTTATTGACAAATATTGTTTCAAAACACCAAGAAATTGAAAAGACCAATTCCATAACCATTATTGCTAGCGCAGCTATTGGAGCCCTTGCTTTTGGGTTTACCGATAGTTTTTGGTACAACGCTGTGGAGGCTGAAGTATATGCCAGTGGCTCATTTTTAATGGCGGTACTTTTTTACAGCGCCTTACGCTGGGAGCGTGAAATGTTGCAGCCCCGCGGCAATCGTTGGGCAATTCTCATTGCATTCATCATAGGGCTTTCTTTTGGGGTTCACTTTATGGCGCTTTTAACCATTCCTGCTATTGGGTTTTTGTATTTCTTCAAACATTACAAAACCATTACGGTGAAAAATTTTATTGTGGCGAATATTGTAACCGTTGCTATTCTTCTTTTCATCTTCAAACTTCTATTGCCGATGACCATGAAGTTTTTTAGCGGAACCGAATTGTTTTTTGTGAACAGCATGGGGCTTCCTTTCAACTCAGGTACCATTTTTGCAGCATTAGTGTTTATTGTCCTTTTTGTGTATGGCCTACGTTTCACAAGCAAAAAAGGTTATGCGCAATTAAACACACTTCTGCTTTGCATCCTTTTTATATTTATTGGATTTTCCAGCTGGCTGATGCTTCCTATTCGTGCAAATGCAGGAACAGTAATAAATGAAAACAACCCTAACAATGCCCGCGAACTTTTGGCTTATTACAATCGTGAGCAGTACCCGGAAACGCATCTATTTTACGGCCCACTTTTCACCGAAACCTATGTTGGGCTTGATGAAGACAACCCATATAAAGATGAAAAACCAAAATACGAAAAAGACAAAACCACCGGCAAATACATTATTGTAAACAACTTCAAAAACGCAAGCCAAAATACCGATGATTCACAGAAAGCTTTTATGCCAAGAATGTGGAGTACCGAACATAACTCCAATTATATGGAGTTCACTGGTGGACTTAATTTTTCCATTAAAAGTGAATATTTAAGTGAACCCCGATTGGTTGAGGAAGTAAATAAATTTAAACAAGCCTATAATCAAAATCTGGTAGATAAAGATGATTACGACAAATTTTTGAAGAATTTTGGGCAATATCTGGACATTCAAAAACCATCCTTTTTCCAGAATATGAAATTTATGTTCGAGTTCCAGTTTGGCTATATGTACTGGCGCTATTTTATGTGGAATTTCACAGGAAGACAAGACGATGTGCAAGGCCAATACACCGACCTGCACGGAAACTGGCTCAGCGGCGTCAAATTTATAGACCAACTCCGTTTGGGGAACCAAGATGTGCTCCCCAGTGATATGGCAGATAATAAAGCCAGAAATACCTACTTTTTCCTTCCTTTGATTTTAGGAGTCATCGGGTTGGTCTTTCACTTTAAGAATGATCAAAAAAGTTTTTGGGTACTATTGGTGTTCTTTCTATTTACTGGGCTTGCCTTAAAAATATACCTCAACGAAAGACCGTTTGAACCGCGTGAACGTGACTATGCATTAGTTGGAAGTTTTTATGTTTTTGCAATGTGGATAGGCTATGGCGTTTATGCCCTTTTTGATCTTTTGAAAAATTATTTAAAACCAAAAATTGCACTTCCCATTGTTATTATTGCCACCGCTCTGGCAGCGCCTGTTTTGCTGGCAACCCAAAACTGGGACGACCACGACCGTAGCAACCGCTATACCGCACAGTCCATGGGAAAAATGTATTTGGATTCCTGTGATAAAAATGCAATCCTTTTCACCATTGGAGATAATGATACTTTCGCGCTGTGGTACGCACAGAATGTTGAAGGTTACCGCCAAGATGTTCGTATTGTGAACACCAGCCTGTTCCAAACAGATTGGTACATTGACGATATGAAAAAGAAAGCTTTTACCAGCGATCCAATTCCTTCACAATTGACGCATGATAAATACCGTTGGGGAACGCGCGACTTTTTGATTTTCCAGCAAACCACACAGGACACAATTGACATTAAAACTTGGATGAATTTTGTGGCCAACGACAGTCCCGCAACCCAAATGGAGCTTCCAAGTGGGCAACAAGTAAACACCTTTCCTTCAAAAGTAATCCGCGTGCCGGTAGATAAAGAAGCTGTGCTTCGCAATGGAATTGTGGACCCAAAAGATGCCGATAAAATCGTTCCGTACATAGACATTAACCTTAAAGGCGATATTATCTATAAAAACCGAATGATGATGCTGGATATTATAGCCAACAACAATTGGGAGCGCCCAATATATTTCAGTGGCGGCAGCTTCGGCGATGACGATTATTTGTGGATGAAAGATTATCTGCAATTGGATGGCGTGGTTTATAAACTAGTTCCCATAAAAACAGCCATTAACAAAAGAAGTCCTTTTGATATGGGCCGAATTGATGCCGACAAAATGTACGATATCGTTATGGATTGGGATTGGGGCAACAGCGGTAGCCCAGATATCTATCACGATACCGAAACGCGCAGAAATGGTATAACTTACCGAAGCAACCTTGCCCGTCTTGCCGAAGCCCTCATTAATGAAGGTAAAATGGACAAAGCCGAAAAAGTATTGGATCTTGCAATGGAAAAAATGCCGATAGATTATTTTGAGTATTATTCGCTCTTGGAGCCTTTCGTTATTGGATATTATGAACTTGACAAGCCCGAAAAAGCACGAAAGGTATACGAAGATGTTTCCAAAAAATATCAGGAACACTTAGCTTATTACAACAGTCTGAAATTCAATAAACAGCGCATAATTGCAGAAGAAATAATTAGCGATATGGAACGCTACCGAAGCTTGGTGCAGCTTGTGGTTATGTATGACGATGAAGCCTATGGCCGAGCAGAAGCAAAGGAATTCAATGATTATTTGAAGTTGTTCCGCCATTTCTATTCACCGGATGAAGCGATGGATTTGGACAAGGATGTTGAAATTGACTCGACCATTGAGATTCCTTTAGATTCAAATCTTTTGAAAGAAATGGAGCGCGAGCCTACCAAACAAATTGATGAAGAAGTTCCTGTAAATCAATAAAATTGAAATTCAATTTAGTAAAAATGCCCAGATTCATTCAGCGGTTATACCCTGAAAGAATCTGGGCGTTTTCGCGTTCACAAAATTCGGTATTTCTCACTTTTGACGATGGCCCAATTCCGGAAGTAACGCCGTGGGTTTTGGACGAACTGAAAAAACATAATGCAAAGGCAACCTTTTTTTGTATAGGCGAAAATGTTCAAAAGCATCCAGAAATTTTCAGAAGAATAGTTGCTGAAGGCCATTCCGTGGGAAACCACACTTTTAATCATTTGAACGGCTGGAAAACGAAGACTTCGGAATATGTGAAAAATGTTTTAAGCTGTGAAGAAACAATTTCTTATATTCTCAACAACTCCCCCTTCGAAGAGCCTGTCCCGAACTTACTTCGGGAGGGCCGGGGGGAGGTTTCCAATTCAGAATTCAGCAATCGGCAATCGGCAATCGAAAATCGTAAATTATTCAGGCCTCCCTATGGTAAAATCACTTCCAAACAAACCAAAATTCTTCAGAAAAAAGGTTTCAAAATTATTATGTGGGATGTGCTGAGCTATGATTTTGACGCAACTATTTCCGAAGAAGAATGCCTTCAAAATGTTTTAAAAAATATCAAACAGGGAAGTGTGGTTGTGTTTCACGATAGCTTAAAGGCAGAAAAAAACCTTCGGTATGTATTGCCGAAGGTTTTGGAAAAAATTGGGGAATATGGTTTGTGGTGCAAAAGTTTTAATCCATAATAAGATTGTAAGAAGTTACCAAAAACTGATTTGATCCTGCTCCTGTAGTTCTTTCCACCCAAATCTCAATATAATCTGACGGATTGGCTACAACCGTTCCAACGATAGACAATCCTTGTCTTGCATTAGTGTCTACCACATCATAAACAACTTGCGTACCTGTTTGTTGAACTCCATTTTTATAAATTGAAAATGTAAATCGCATATTTGCAATTGCCGTAAATGAAATTGAGCCAATAACGTTTAAGGATCTTGATTTTTTCCCTTCGTAAACTACGCTGTTGCTGCTATTAGTACCCCCTCGAGCTGAAGTCCTAAACATCCTAATAGGTGCAGTAATAACAGGAAGTTTAATAGGCGTTGCGTTATCCAGAGTTACAATACTAGCGGCAGTGTAATAAATATTTGCTGTGGCCTGTGAATCTCCCTCCCGTGAAATGCCAGGGCAATCTACGGTCCAATTATTGTTGAAATTATATCCCGTATAGGAGCCTGTAGTGTATTTTTTTACAAATCCGTTTACATCGGTTGTAGTGCCTGAAAATACTGTACCTAACAATACTCCAGTTGCCAATGCAGGATTTGAACTTACATCCATAGCAACATCAGCACCATCAACAGAACTAAAACCACTTATTTTTTCAATCAATCCAAATAAACCTGTAAAAGTTTCAAATGTCCCATTATTTGTTGCTAACCAAGCTTGGTTGCTTAAAAGCAAATTTCCAATATTGCTATAGGTAATTCCATTGGCATTATTTAAAAATTGAACAATATTTCCAAAATAAAGACCTAGCCCGGAAATACTGCCCACACCGGTAGTCATACCGTCAACAACAGTATTCTGAACAAGAAGCGAAGTTGCCGAAGAAATCCCTGGACCTGTAATTTCAAATGCTTTAGAACCTTTGATAGTAATATTTCGGATACTTCCTCCAGTACTGCCTTTAAAAACGGCACCTCCAGTATAGGAAAGTATATCCTCATTGGCATCAAGCCCAGAAACGTAAGCATCGTTCAAGTCTATGGGTGCAGTTAAGATAATTGTACCGTTAATTTCATAATAAGTATTTGAAAGAAGGGTAATTTTTCCTGATGCTGGAGCTGGAAAATCTGCAGCAGACTTTACCAAAACGTAATTAGTGCGTTTTTCCGTCGCTGAATTTATTTTAACCCAAGTTGTTGCATTATAATAATAAAAAGATTTCAGGTCCGTATCATAAACTAACAAACCATCGGTAGTAGCTGAAACTGTAATTGCAGTTCGCTGCGCCGTAGTCATTCGAGGAGCTAATAATCCTTGGGTCGTTGATTTAATATCAAGTGCTGAAGAAGCATTTGGAGTTGTTGTACCAATACCCACTTGGGCCTGAATGGTTAATGAGAAAAATAGAATTGTAGAGAAAAGTAACCTTCCGAGAAAAGAAGGTATTGTGTAGGAATTTTTCATAACAGTCTGGGGATAAGTAATATTTTTCTGACAAAGCTAATGGTTTTTTTCAGAAAAAATAACACTTTAACGATATAGTTTAACACTTTATCCTTTTTTGGGCAATATTAAAAATGTAGGAAGCATATATTAAAATCCCACTAGTCTATGATACAAAGAGTTACAAAACCCAAGAGTTAAGGAAAATAAAAATAAAGATTTAAATGAAAGAGAAGCTCACACTTGAAAGTAACCGCGTTCTGTTTCACCTATAATAAATCCTATTATTTCTGATGAACCATTATCTTAACAAGAAAGTTTAAACAAATTAAACATCATACTCTCAACTTCATTCACTATCAGTTTAATAATAAAAAGCTATTTCAATTAAACCTGCATAATAAAAGGCTTTAATGCTTTAGTCGGTTACTCTAAATTGCAGCTCCTTAACAGTAATTGTTGCTGTATTTGAATTATTTGTGGAAATAAAAACTTCGATATAATCACCTAGGGCTAAACCTACTTCGGTATTTAAAATAATTTGAAACGACTGATTGTTTGAAGCAGCAGCCATAGAAGCTATAGGTGCCGTAATAATCGTTCCATTTTTAGCAATACCGATTGAAAAATCAGAATCATTGGCAGGTGCCTTTGCGCCTATAACCACCGAAATCTTTCCTACAATGGGTTCTACATCTTTATAAGTAATTCTATTATTGCTTGCTGTAAAACGCTTTTCGTTAACCACGGTTGTTGTTCCAGCAATTTTATAAAAAGTACCCGGTGTTGTTAATGTTGTAGACGTTAAATTACTATTAAAGTAAATAAAGCTAAAAGCTCTAGAGTCTGGTATTCCAGAATTTTGTTTCATCATCCATCCATTAGAGAATGAATCAATACCATTTAAAGGAGTGCCAACACCTCGAAACATATTAATTGTTAACCTGCCTCTATTTACGGAGGCACCAACATTTACTTTTATGCCAGTTTGTCCTGTAAAGTAAAAGTAATTACTTGAAAGATCAACATCTTGAATTGTTAGGCCCGACAAAAACTCGATGGCTGAACCACTTGTAATGCCCTTCATATAATTCAACTGGCCTGCAAATTTACCTATATTTCCTGTTAATTTTAGACCATCGGTAACATTCCAATAATTTTTTACATAGGTAATGGCCTCAAAACCTGAAATTTGACCAACTCCTAAGGATGGTCCCGCAACTTCTACAACTGAACAACCAGAAAAAAGATTACAAAACTTAGTACCTGTACTATCTGAAAAATCATAAGCTTTGGTAGTGCCACTTAAAGGAGCTACGGCAAAACTCTCCATATATACACTAGTATTTGTACTTCGAAGAACAGCGCCAGCAACTGTTGACATCACACCATCCTTTTGTGGATCTGTACCCCTAAGGCCTGCCCCATTCATAAGAATATAATTGGGACTAATATTGACCATTCCAGAGAAAATATACATTTTAGTTACATCTAATGAGATAGCGCCGCCAACTGGAGTTGGCAAATCGGCAAGTGAGTAAACATAAACTAAGTTTGAGTTTACAGAAAATGAAAAAGATTTCCAAACACCATTGCTATAGATATCTGATGTATTGTTGGTTGTATTATAAATCTGCAATCCATTTGCGGGCGTTGTGATAGCATTTCTTTGGGCGATAGTCATCCTAGGAATAAGCATTCCCGTTGTAGTAGATTGAATATCCAGCATAGATGATGCATTTGGAGTTGTTGTACCAATACCCACTTGAGCCTGAATGGTTAATGAGAAAAATAGAATTGTAAAGAAAAGTAACCTTCCGAGAAAAGAAGGTATTGTGTAGGAATTTTTCATAACAGCCTGGGGATAAGTAATATTTTTCTGACAAAGCTAATGGTTTTTCCAGAAAAAATAACACTTTAACGATATAGTTTAACACTTTATCCTTTTTTGGGCAATATTAAAAATGTAGGAAGCATATATTAAAATCCCACTAGTCTATAATACAAAGAGTTACAAAACCCAAGAGTTAAGGAAAAGAAAAAAAAGATTTTTTGGGGAGTTCGCTTAAATGTCTTTAAACATATTCGTTTACCAACCCAATTAAGGTATTGGCATCTTGCTCTCCGCTTTGGCGCCATTTCATTTCGCCATTTTTGTAGATCATTAAAGTGGGAAGTCCCTTAACCCGAAGTGCTTCGGCAAGTTCCTTGTTTTTATCCACGTCTATTTTTATCACGCGAGCCTTATCGCCCAATGCGGCAGCTACGTCTCTCAATACGGGATGCATTCCTTTGCACGCCTCGTCCCATTCAGCATAAAAGTCAAATAGAACTGGGATACGGGTTTCAATTAATTCTCCAAATTTTGACATTTGCCTAAAGTGTTAGTTGAACAATTGTATTACAAATATAATAAAATAAGTGCCTTAAGTACATAAAGTGTTTAAAGTGACTAAAGTTTTAAAAAATCGTTATCGTATAACGCTTAAAAAGTTAGGCTTCAATTTCACTTTCGTCTTCCCCGCCGCGGCGAGCTAGGGATCGTTTCTTTTTAAGTTGGATCACGGAAATTTCTGGCCAAATACCCACACGCCCCGGATAGCCCAAAAAGCCGAAACCGCGATTCACATTTATATACCTTCCAAATTCCTCATATATTCCCGCCCAATTTTTATATCTATATTTTATTGGGCTCCATTTTATTATTCCCGGAATTTCAATGCCAAATTGCATTCCGTGGGTATGGCCGCTCAACGTTAAATGAAAATGGCGCGGATCGTCCTTTACTTTTGCTTGCCAATGTGACGGATCGTGGCTCATTAAAATTTTAAAATCGCTATCCGAAATTCCCTCACAGGCAATGTCTAAATCGCCGGCTTGCTTAAAACCGTTTTCTCCCCAATTTTCAACTCCAACCAATGCAATTTTTTCACCGTTCTTTTCGAAATATCTATTTTCATTCAGCAACAGATCCCAGCCCATTTCTTTTTGAAGTGATTTTAATTTTTGAAGATTTTCAGCTTTTTCAGTAGCACTTTCCCAGTTTACGTAATCGCCATAATCGTGGTTCCCCAAAATCGAGTAAACACCTTGTGGGGCTTTCAAAGTTGCAAAAAGGGTTTTCCAATCGTTCATTTCATCGGCAACATTATTTACCAAATCGCCCGTAAACAGAATCACATCACTTTGCTGTTCATTTATAAGATTTACGGCATATTCCACTTTATGGCGATTGTCAAAACTACCACTGTGCACATCGCTAATCTGCGTTAAAGTGAAACCGTCAAATTCATCTGGAAGATCATCAAATTCCAGCGCATATTTCAATACTTTATAATTGTACTTCCCTTGAACCATTCCGTAAATAAGCGAAGCAAAAGGGATTGCTGCAATTCCCAAAGCAACGGTGCTCACAAATTTTCTTCGCGATGGCATATAAAAAGCTTGATCGCTTCCGGCAACTTTCATAAAAATTCCCACGAAAAACCGAATAATATCTTCGCCGAACATAAAAATGACCAGCAATAATTTCGGGACAAAAACAGCTAGAAAAATTCCGAAGAAATACATTTTTGGCGGCTCCATCATTTTCGCTGAGCCCAAAAAGGAGAGTTCATAAATCAATCCGGCCAAAACCGCCAGCGAAATAAAAACATAAAATCCGTGCAACCACGGACTTTTTGTAATAGTTCTTACAGCCTGAAAGGCATAAATATCAACAAGAATATAAATGACAATAAAAATGAACCAACGCATAGGGTAGAAAGAATTTTTAAAGATAGTATGTTTCAAAAAGCTGAAATGCTACTTCACTTTATTTTAACGGTTTTAGTGTCTTTTCAGAATATGTTTTAAATGCGAAAAAAACCTTATTCCTGATCTTTTTCTCTTTTCCATTTTCTGTTTTTCACAGGAAAATTTAGCAACTGAAAAAACCAATTGATTTTGTAAATCCCTTTATCGGAACGGGCGGTCACGGCCATACCTATCCCGGCGAGCCTTTTGAAATTATTCTGTTGAGCCCAGATGTGTAATGCCGAAGAGTTTCGGGGTGGTTTAAAATTTTTTTTAATAATACTGAATTAAGGATAAGGTAATAGGAAGCTATTAGTTTTGTTTCGAAATCAGTCCTGATCAAATTGTTTTCATCTTTCAGTATTGAAAAGTAAAGTCGCTTTTGAGGAGGAGCGGCTTTTGCTTTTTATTGTGCAAAGAGCATTTCGCCTCGACTTTCCTGTTCCTTGAATTTCATCACAAGCTCTAAGGCATCCGGTATAACATCGCTGCAGCAAATAATCAAAGAACCCTTTTTGGCATTTTTAACCGCATGTGAAATGGCCTCTTTTTCTGAAGGGATAATGGTTGTTTTTTTGTTGGGATCCTTCATTTTTATACCATCATTCAACATTTTTATTAAATCTTCTTCCGATTTTCCTCGAAGGTTTTTATCCTGCCTAATGATTATTTCATCAAACATTTCAGCAGCTATACTTCCCAATTCGTTGGTGTCTTCTTCCCTTCTATCTCCCACGCCTGCTATAATTCCTATTTTCTCAGTTGCCTCTATTAAATCAGTGAATTTTTGAAGCGCCCGCATTCCAGCAGGATTATGTGCATAATCAAGCAAAATGCTAAAATTTTCAAACTGGAAAAGATTCAACCTTCCGGGAGTTTGCGTGGCAGAAGGAATAAAGGTTTCCAAAGCTATTTTCATGTCCTCTATCCCAATTCCACGAACGTTTGCTGCGATTACGGCTGGAAGAACATTTTGAATCATAAACTCTGCCTTTCCTCCAAAAGTAAGCGGAATGTTTTCAGCTTTCATAACGCGCATTTTCCAAGTGCCGCGACAAAGTGTAACGTATCCATTCTCATAAATAGCAGTAATTCCGCCAAGTTTTTGAAGCGCCTTTATCCGCGGATTTTCCTCATCCATCGAGAAAAGAGCGAGGTTGCAATTGATGGTTCTTCGCATTTCGTAAACCAGATCGTCATCGGCATTCAAAATTGCGTAGCCAGTGGGCAAAACGGTTTCGGGAATTACGCCTTTAACCTTTGCAAGTTGTTCCACCGTATGAATTCCCTTCAGTCCCAAATGATCTGCAGCCACGTTAGTTACAATACCCACATCACATTTTTTAAAACCGAGGCCTGCACGCAGTAAACCGCCACGGGCACATTCCAAAACGGCGAAATTTACCGTTGGGTCTTTTAGCACAAATTCTGAGCTGGAAGGTCCTGTGCAATCGCCTTTCATCAATAATCTATTTTGAATATACACGCCATCGCTGGTAGTATAACCCACTCGGTAACCTTTCATTTTTGCCATATGGGCAATCAACCGGGTTGTTGTTGTTTTGCCATTGGTTCCGGTAATTGCGATAATAGGAATTCTCCCTGTATCGCCTTGCTGCGGAAATAGTTTGTCCACTACCGGTGCGGCGACATTTCGAGGCAAACCTGTTGTGGGCGCCAAGTGCATTCTAAACCCTGGACCTGCATTCACTTCCAAAACTGCGCCCCCCGTTTCGTTCAATGGTTGGCTGATGTCTGTGGTCATAATGTCAATTCCACAAATATCGAGATCTATTATTTTTGAAATGCGTTCGCACATAGAAACATTTGATGGATGCACAATATCAGTAACATCTTCTGCAGTACCACCAGTACTTAAGTTTGCTGTATCCTTCAAAATAACTCTTTCATCTTTTGCCGGCACTGAATCCTCAGTAAAGCCTTTTGCGGCAATGATTGTTTTGGTTAAATCATTTATTGTGATTTTTGTAAGCACATTTTCGTGCCCGTAACCGCGGCGGGAGTCTTGGTTTACCTCATCAACCAATTCTTTAATAGTTGATTTTCCATCGCCAATAATATGGGCTGGACTTCGTTTTGCAGCTGCCACCAATACGTTATTTATGACCAGCAATCGATAGTCTTCTCCAGTAATATATTTTTCTATTATTACTTTTGGGGAAACAATTTTGGCGGCGTGGAATGCCACTAAAGCATCTTCATAATTTTTAATATTTACAGTAATTCCACGACCGTGATTTCCACCAACAGGCTTAACCACCAATGGATAGCCAACATACTTGCAAGCTTCGTCCAAACTAGCTTCTTTCCCGATTATATCGCCTTTGGGAACCTCAATTTCAGCTTGTTCCAAAAGGTATTTTGTGTCTTCTTTATCGCAGGCTATTTCTACGCCAATGCTACTGGTTTCTGAAGTTACTGTTGCCTGAATTCTTTTTTGGTTGGCTCCATAGCCCAATTGGACTAGCGAAAATTTATTCAAACGAATCCAAGGAATACCTCGTGCTTCAGCTTCTTCAACGATAGAACCAGTACTTGGTCCCAAACGTTCATCTTCACGAATTTCCCGCATTTTTTGGATATCAGTATCCAGATCATAATCTTGTGCTGAAATTAGGGCGTTACAAATTTTTACGGCAGCATCGGCAGCGTAACGGCCAACGTTTTCTTCCATATATGAAAAAACTACATTATAAACCCCAGGTTCCCCATACCCACGTGTTCTTCCAAAACCAGTGTCCATTCCCGCAATAGTCTGAATTTCCAAAGCAATATGCTCAATAATATGGCCCATCCAAGTTCCTTCTTCCACCCGTTGAAAAAAACCGCCGGGTTCACCAACAGAGCATCTATGTTCATACATACTTGGAAACATAATTTTTAACCTGTCAATAAATCCAGGGATTTTATTTGAAGGATAATTCTCCATTTCCTCAAGGTCAAGGACCATTACAATTAATTTATGACGCCGAATGGACCAGTAATTTGGTCCTCGCATAGCGTTGATTTCCCTAATTCGCATAAGTTGACGGATTTGTTAGTTTCGTTCGAATTTGATAAATATATGATTAATTTTTATAACAATTAACGTATTTTTGCCCGCAAATAAAATAAATTCATGAGCGTAAAAGGCACACTGATCCCCATAGGTGGAAATGAAGACAAAGGTATTGAACAAAGCGAAATATATACTTTAGAATACATCCAGGAAGGGATTCTTTCCCGTGTGGTTAGAGAGAGTGGCGGTAAAGATGCAATGATTGTTGTGATCCCCACCGCTTCCAGTATCCCAAACAAAGTGAGTGAAAATTACCTTCACGCTTTTAGAAAATTGGACTGCGAAAATGTTCATATCATGGACATCCGCAATAGAGAAGAAGCAGAAGATCCGCTTCATCTTGAAATAATGAAAAAGGCTAATTGCGTGATGTTTTCTGGTGGAGACCAGTCTAAAATTGTACAATATATTGGCGGAACGAAACTTCACAAAATTATACAGAACCGATACGAAAAAGACAATTTCGTAATTGCCGGAACCAGTGCGGGAGCTATGTGCATGAGCCAAGAAATGATTAAAGGAGGAGGGATTAAAGAAGCTTTTACAAAAGGCGCGGTTTTGATGGGAGAAGGCATGGGCTTTATCCCAAACTTGATTATAGATTCACACTTTATTCGTCGTGGGCGTTTTGGAAGGCTTGCCGAAGCTGTTGCACGTTTCCCAAAACTCATTGGCATTGGTTTGGCTGAAGATACCGGACTAGTTATTAAAAACTGTAATATAGTTGAAGTGATCGGCTCTGGAATGGTCATTCTTTTTGACCCAAGAAAATTGAAGCACAACAATCAAGCATTGGTTGAAAACGGCACGCCAATGTCTCTCAATAATCTAAAAACGCATATTTTGGCAAACGGCGACCGTTTTGATATTAAGAAAAAGAAGCTTAAAATATCCCCGCATCATATTCGGGTGAATGAATCTCAAACTTTATAGTTTAGGCATTAGGCATTAGGCATTAGGCATTAGGCAAATTAATCTTTATAAATTCCAATCTCTTTTTTTCCTTCAGAAGTTTTAAAGGCACGGTACATTCCTTCAGTATTGAAGGGCATTGCCACATTTCCATTGGCATCCACGGCAATCAATCCGCCGTCTCCACCAATTTCCAAAACCCGCTTGTTTATTACTTCGGATGCAGCTTCTTTTAAAGTCATTCCTTTATATTCCATCAAACAAGAAACGTCATAAGCCACAACACCACGAATGAAAAATTCGCCACTGCCCGTACAACTTACTGCGCAGGTTTTGTTATTGGCATAAGTTCCAGCACCAATCATCGGACTGTCGCCTATTCTTCCCCACTTTTTATTGGTCATTCCGCCAGTTGAAGTTGCGGCGGCAATATTTCCGTTTTTATCACACGCCACTGCGCCTACTGTTCCAAACTTGCCTTCTTTTTTCATAGAATGATCAAGTTCAAATTTGTCGCTATCTTTTATGTTTTGCCACTGTTGGTAGCGGTTTTCGTCATAAAAATATTCCGGAGTTTCTAAATTGTAACCCAAACTTTTCGCAAAACGCATCGCGCCATCACCTGCCAAGAAAACGTGATCTGTTTTTTCCATTATATCGCGGGCCAATGAAACTGGGTTTTTAATTCCAGTAATTAATGAAGCAGCGCCAGCATCCAAAGTCTTCCCATCCATAATTGCAGCATCCATTTCGTGTGTGCCGTCATTGGTGAAAACGCTTCCTTTGCCTGCGTTGAAAAGCGGCGAATCTTCCAAATGGTTTACGGCAGTTTCAACAGCATCCATAGCACTTCCGCCGTTTTCAAGAATTGCGTATCCTTTTTCAAGCGCTTCATTTAAAGCAGCTTTATACTCCTCTTCCTTTTCGGGGGTCATCAATCCTTTTACCAACGTTCCGGCGCCGCCGTGGATTACCATTGAATATTTTTTATTCATTGTTCATGCCCGCGAAGGCGGGTATCTTTTAATTAATAATTCTTAATAAGTTTGACAAAAGTACGCTTTGGTTTTAAATTTTGAAGCGTTAAGACCTGTCAGGTTTCAAAAAATTGACATGTCTGGGAAAGGATTTTTCTTTTTCATAGAAAACCCTTCATTTGTAAAGTGTTCTATTTATTTTTGAAGCTAATCAAATGTCACCTTGAGCGCAGTTGAAACGCTTTCAAGTTCTAAATTTGCTTTGGCCTTCGGCTTCAGTTTATCCTGAGCGTAGCCGAAGGTCTCAGGCTGACGCTATTTTCAAATAAAAATATGTCAAACCAAAAACGCCTTTTCCTTCTTGACGCCTACGCCCTAATTTTCCGTGGGTATTACGCACTTATAAAAAACCCGACCATCAATAGCAAAGGGCAGGATACCTCAGCAATTATGGGGTTTCTCAATTCGCTTTTTGATGTAATTCGTAGGGAACGGCCCGATCATTTGGCAGTTTGTTTTGACAAAGATGGAAGCGCCGAACGCACCGAACTTTTTCCAGATTATAAAGCCAACCGGGACGCCACGCCCGATGTAATCAGACAATCCATCCCCATTATTCAGGAAATAATAAAAGCAATGCACATTCCTTGCGTGGAACTTTCCGGTTTGGAGGCTGACGATATTATTGGAACCCTCGCCCAACAAGCCGAAAAACAGGGCTACCAGGTTTTTATGGTTACACCCGACAAGGATTTTGGGCAGTTGGTTTCTGAAAATATTTTTATGTACCGCCCTGCACGAATGGGAAATGCAATTGAAATATGGGGAATTCCCGAAGTGCAAAAACGTTTTGGCGTAGAACGTCCCGAACAAGTGATTGATTATTTGGGAATGATGGGCGACGCTAGCGATAATATTCCCGGATTGCCGGGTGTGGGTGAAAAAACAGCGAAGAAATTCATTGCTGAATTTGGTTCGATGGAAAACCTTTTAGCGAATACAGATAAACTGAAAGGCGCCATGAAAGAAAAAGTGGAAGCCAATGCCGAACTTGGAATGCTTTCCAAAAAACTCGCCACTATCTGTACAACTTGCGACGTCACTTTCAACGAAAAAGATTACGAGCTGTCTATGCCCGATGGCGAAAAGGTGCAACAAATTTTCGAAGAACTTGAATTTAGAAGACTCAAAGAACAATTTCTGAAATTATTTTCTGAAGAAGGCGCTTCGGAAAGAGTTACGCAGATTTCAAATTCTCAATCTTCTAAAAACCTATCTTCCCCCCTCGGGGGGGATCGAGGGGGGACTGCGGGAAGTGGTCAGTTTTCCCTTTTCGGTGGCGACGATGAAATTTCAGAAGAAATAAAAAGTTACAACTCCCGTGCTACCATTGAAAATACCGAACATTTCTACCAAACCGTACAGCCCGGAATGGGAACGAAACTTTTCCTTCAGAATTTAATGAAGCAAAAAAGTGTGTGTTTTGATACCGAAACCACAGGTTTGAATCCGCTGGAGGCAGAACTGGTTGGCATCGCTTTTTCTTGGGAAAAGGGAAAGGGTTTTTATATTCCTTTCCCTGAAAATAGAGAAGAGACACAACAACTTTTGGAAGAACTCCGTCCGTTTTTTGAAGACGAATCCATTCAGAAAATCGGTCAAAATTTGAAATACGACATTAAGGTTTTGGCGAAATACAACATTTCGGTAAAAGGAAAATTGTTCGATACCATGCTCGCGCACTATCTGATAAACCCAGATATGCGCCACAACATGGACGTTTTGAGCGAAACGTATTTGAATTACACCCCCGTTTCCATCACGGAATTGATCGGTAAAAAAGGTAAAAACCAATTGAACATGCGCGACGTTCCGTTGGAAAAACAAACCGAATATGCCGTTGAGGATGCAGATGTAACTTTTCAGCTGAAAGAACATTTTGTAAACGAATTGGGCGAGGCGAATACGCAAAAACTATTTGATGAAATTGAAGTGCCATTACTTAGTGTCTTGGCAGATATGGAATTGGAAGGCATCAATCTTGACGAGGAATTTCTGAAAAAACTCTCCGTGGAATTGGATAAAGACATTCTTCAACTGGAACAAAACATTTACGAAGAAGCCGGCGAAACTTTCAACATAGCCTCACCAAAACAGTTGGGCGAAATTCTTTTTAAAAAAATGAAACTCATTGACAAGCCGAAAAAAACCAAAACCGGGCAATATTCAACTGCTGAAGATGTACTTTCCTATTTAGCAAAAGATCATAAAATCATCCGCGATGTTTTGGAATACCGCGGCCTTGCAAAACTGAAAAGCACTTATGTGGATGCACTTCCAGGGCAAGTTGAAAAATCAACAGGCCGAGTACACACAGATTATATGCAGACCGTTGCCGCCACGGGCCGTTTGAGCAGTAATAATCCAAACCTTCAAAACATACCAATTAGAACCGAGCGCGGACGTGAAGTGCGAAAAGCTTTCATCCCAAGAAATGAGGAATACGTTTTGATGGCTGCGGATTATTCACAAATAGAATTGCGCATTATCGCCGCGCTGAGCGAGGAAGATACAATGATTGAAGCATTTAAGAACGGCGAGGACATTCACGCTTCAACCGCTTCAAAAGTTTTTAATGTTCCTTTGGAAGAAGTGACGCGCGAACAGAGAAGCAATGCAAAGACAGTGAACTTCGGGATTATTTATGGCGTATCCGCTTTTGGCTTGAGCAACCAAACCGATCTTTCCCGTGGCGAAGCAAAAGATTTGATTGACACCTATTATAAAACCTATCCAAAACTAAGAAATTATATAAGCGAACAGATTCAGTTTGCGCGTGAAAATGGTTATGTAGAAACAGTTATGGGCCGAAGACGCTATTTAAAAGACATCAACGGAAGCAACCAAGTGGTGCGTGGCGCAGCAGAACGAAACGCCGTGAACGCACCAATACAGGGAAGCGCGGCGGACATCATCAAAATTGCAATGATTAATATTCATAAAAAACTGGAAGAAGAAAATTACAAAAGTAAAATGCTACTTCAAGTGCATGATGAACTTGTTTTTGACGCATACAAACCTGAGCTGGAAAAACTAAAAACGATGGTGAAGCACGAAATGGAGAACGCCTATAAACTTACCGTTCCATTGGATGTAGATTTGGGTGTTGGGGAGAATTGGTTGGAGGCACACTAGACGCCTTGGGGCGAAAATTCCAAAATAACAAAT